>JAGBEM010000066.1 GCA_017936985.1 Oscillospiraceae bacterium | reverse complement strand
GTGCTTGTACCGGTTCTTCTGCGCTTCTTTAATAAAGGAATAGGGTTCGATCATTTTCATGGTAAATTCCATGCCGGACTTCACCGGGATAATTCGTATCCCCATTTCCAGCAGTTCCCGGCAAAGCTCCATGCAGGGAATGGTATCACGCATCAGTCTGTCCAGGTGTGAGATTAGCAGAATGTCATAGTTTTTGTTTTCTGCCTGACGGATTATCTCCTTGATGCTGTTGCGGTCTCTTTGGGTGCCGTTTTCCAGGGCAATGGTTTCTCCTGCCAGAATGTATCCATGCTTTGCTATGTAAGCATCCAGCATTTCATTTTGTGCCGTTATCATGGGCAGACCATCATCACAATGGGCCTGACGGCAATATTTCCATACTCTCATGTTGTATCCTCCTTATCCGACGATCAGCCGGTATGCGGTCAGAGGTACATACCATGCGGCCACCAGCAGGCGCCAGACCAGGACGAAACCACCGATCACACCGCCGATGATGAAATTGAATGCAACGGTGGCAATACCGCCGCCGAAGGATCTGCCACCGGGGATGATCCAAAGGAACATCCGGTGCAGACCAAAGGGTAGACCGCATAAGATCCATAGCCAGACATAATCCAGTGTTCCATCCTTCATGCAGGCTGATTTGAAGATACAGACGAGCAGCAGGGCAGCCGCCGCAGGCAGGACACTTTTTACAAGGAAATGTTTGATTGCTTCGCCTCTTGTCATAAGGCATGACCTCCTTCCTTAGTATCATTATACCAGTCTGAAATTTTAAGGCGCTAACAAACTACGAACAACGCAGATTATTCCAGAAATTTCGCCTTGATCTTTTCATATCCGGCATAGCCTTCGTCAACGATGCAGCCAATGTCTTCACTGCGTACCGGCTTGCGCTGACCGCAGGACATATTGGTAACGATCAGCACCGCACGGACGGCATTGAACAGATGGGTGTCGATTTCCTCCTGTTTACTGGGCCAACCCCGTTTGGGTTCGTTGCCGGGACGGTGGATGGTGTCTGCCAGCAGGCTCAGTTCTTCCAGGGCACGCTTGCATTTTTCCTCATACCAGCTCTGCATATTGGGCATTTTCCCGGTTACGGTGATTACAGGTCTTTCGCTCATTTTATGTTCCTCCTGAAATGTAATATCTATGTGATCCGCAATGCGGTTATTCAATTTCATGGGACCGCTTCGGTTCCTGTTCCCTCTGAACCGGCAGCAGAGAATCGATATTCTGCTTGATGGTCTCCATTTCCCGGAGCTGCTGCTTCGATGCGTTATATCCTGCGTACAGGGTGTCTTTTCTGGCTGCCAATTCCGCTAGCTCAGCCTCCACACGATCCGCAGAAGGAATGGGAACAGCGCCCAGGCGTTTTAGTTCCCTGGCGGCAGCTTCAAACAGAATGATCTCGCTTTCGTGACCCCGGAGGAATTTTTCCCTGTCCGGGGATCGTCTGTATTTATCGTAAAGGGGCTTGTACTTGCGGTAGGTAGTGGCATACTTAGCAATCAGGGAAAGGTCTGCAATCCTGCTTTCTGCTTCCTTGATGGATGCAAGGGTGCTGTCCCTGGTGTCTATCAGCGCGGCCAGTTTGGTTTCCAGTTCCTCGTAGGAGCTGATACCATGCTCTGTAAGGAAGTTTACCGTTTTGGCTGCTTCTTTCAGATTTTGCAGCTTCGCCCAATGTTGGAGCCCTGCGCCCTGTTTACTCTGAATATCCATGAGCAGCTTGATTTTATCGTCACGCTGCTTCGGCTTCCGGGATGGGCGGGAGCCTCCGGCGATCCGGGAGGAGATGGCTTCCTCCGTGTAGTCGATACCCAGGGCTTTTAATCGAGTGAAACGCTCTTGGTCAGAGGCCCGGCAGGATATGTACTTGCCTCGCTTAATCTCATAGCCTTCTCGCTGCAGGCGGGAAAGAAGATCCTCCAAATCCTTGCAGGCTGGGATCAGCCGGTCTATGGCAGCTTTCAGCCTTGCCTTATAGCTGGTCCCGGCCTTGGCTGCGGTATGCTCAATATAGCTTTTGCCCTTATCCTGTCCGGGGACGATCACGGACAATCCATGTTCCTGACAAAGCCGGTCGCTGGTACGGCGGATAAAGTGATAGCTTCGCTTATTGCTGTGGTAGTGCTTATGATCCACGAAGCTGACAGCATTGAAAATCAGATGGTTATGGATATGCCCCTTGTCAACATGGGTGGTCAATACAAATTCGTACTTGCCGCCCAGTACCTCTTTTGCAAGCTGCATCCCGATCTCATGGGCTTCCTCCGGCGAGACCTCCCCAGGGGAGAAGGCTTGTATCAGGTGGCGCCCCAGATTGTACCCTTTGTCGATGGCATGGCGGCGTGTCCATCCAAATTCAATATCGGCTGTATCAGCATTGCAACCATAGGCGGATACCAACAGTTTCCCATCCGTTTTGGCTGGATTGCAAATATATGCTATGGCCGCCTTTAGGGTAGACTTAATAGGATGCGTCTTTGTAATTGCCATATTTCTTCAAGTCTTTCCTGGATCTCTTGGATATCCGCTTGATAGACAGAACCTCCGGCATTGACCCGTTTGGCGATTTGATTGATATTCCGGCCAATGGCAGACAATTCTCCGGTAAATGCTTTTATATCGCCAGTATCCCATTGAATGATATAACCATCGATTGCCATTTTCCGAAGGTAGGCACCGATCCTCTGTGTAGGGAGCTGCGCCATTTTCTGCTCAATGAGTTTTCTTTCTTCTGCTGTTACCGGGCAGCGTAAAATAATTGGCCTTTTCCGATTTGCCATGGCCGATGCCTCCGTTTTTTCATAAGGGTTTGGGATATCCCAACAAGAATTTTTGTGTTTTCGGGTTAGGGACCTGAAAACATAAAAAATCGCAAGTGTAGCCACACTTGCTGTGCTTGCTATC
>JAGBEM010000065.1 GCA_017936985.1 Oscillospiraceae bacterium | reverse complement strand
GCCGATCTTCAAAGACGGCGAACTGGTCTACGAATGCCCCAGCTTGGCTGAGATCCGCAATTACTGTGCCAGCGAAGTGGATAAGCTCTGGGACGAAGTGAAGCGTTTCGACAATCCCCATACCTACTATGTGGACCTGAGCCAGAAGCTCTGGGACATCAAGTACGGCCTTTTGAAGCACAATGGCAAGGCGTAATCATGCAGCGCCTATCGCCTTGGGTGGTGTGTTTGCGGCGCTGGCCATCGTGATCATGTGCATGGGCGGATTGATACCGGTCGCGACTTTCATCTGTCCGGCTGTGTGCATTTTGCTGCTGGAAACGGTTCGGCAAAACTGCGGCAGACGCATCGGCTGGGCCTGGTATGGCGCGGTGGCAATTTTGAGCCTGCTGCTGTCGCCGGATAAGGAAGCTGCCGCGGTGTTTGCGTTTTTGGGTTATTATCCGCTGATCAAGCCGTTTTTTGATAAGTGGAAAATCAAATGGCTTCTGAAAATTGCCTATTTCAATGTCGTCATTCTGACAATGTACTGGCTTTTGATGCACCTGTTCGGCATGGCCCAGATCATTGAGGAATTTGCTGAAATGGGTACTGTTATGATCCTCATCACGCTGCTCATGGGCAATGTGACCTTTGTGATGCTGGATCTGCTGCTGCAGATCGGCATCCGCAGACGGCCCCGCCATGGATAAACAGTGGAAAGTGTATATCCTGCGCTGTGGTGACGGAAGTCTTTATACCGGCGTGACTACCGATGTGTCTGCCCGGCTGGAAATGCATCGCAGCGGCAGAGGGGCGAAGTATACCAGAAGCCGCCTACCCTTGGAACTGGTGTATACGGAAGACTGCCCGGATAAAGTAACAGCCTTTCAGCGCGAATGGCAGATCAAGCACCTGACCCGGGAAGAAAAATGAAGATCATTGATATGCAAGGGCGCGTGTAATACGCGCCCTTGACACTTTTTCGACCATATGATATAATTAATATAAGAAGAAACACAGGGGGTGATCGTCGTGATTTGCACATTTAGCCGGTGCGGCGCATTGCGTAAATCTCCGCTGATGCTTTCGTATCCTCCCAGGGGACAACATAAAGCGAGCATAGCAGGCGCATAAGCTGTACCGAAAACCGGATCAGCTTATGCGCCTATATAAATATATCAACATTAATTAATTCTAGGGGGAGTGAATATGAAAGCAAAGTTAGTCATTTGCCTATTTTTGATCGCTGCGCTGTTGCTGGTGCTTCCGGCTTGCATAGAGGAAGATGTGCCGGACGGCACCGGGGGAATAAATTCCTCCACCGGTCCCTTGGATGAAGTGCCTTATCACGGTTTTTCCAAAAATAAATACGAGATTTATTATAGACGCGAAGGTAGTGAGGTGGGGTATTTTTCGGCTGATGCAGTCCATATCAGTGAGCTTTATCCAGATACAACCGCACCAGAACCTGCAGAGCAGACACTGACTGTTCATATCAATAGTGTCGACTATGAATTGCAGTATGATCGGACGATTGAACTTCCAGGAAAAGCATATCGTCATATTTACGAATCTTCGGATAAAAAGGTTCTTTGCCAATACTGGGCGGAGGATATGAAGCTTGCACAAGTGAGGATTGATCTGGCGCTTGCGGATTTTGCGGGTATGGATCAGTCGCAGTACGAACAGTGGATCCAGACCTTTGTTGCGCAGTTTACACAAGAGGATTTTTCCAAGCTTCAGCTTGCCTGTCAGACGCAGTATAACAGGCTGGAAGACGGATTTTTCACGGAGCCCAAGGGCGAAGAAACGATTCAGGGCTATTCCTTCCGATACGAAAAATATATCGATTCCGTTAAAACCATGGATGCGGTGTCGGCTAGTTTTGATATAAAGGCAGAAGACGCTGTTATGCGCGTAACTGTGGCATTTAATGACCATGAATTTGATGCCTTCGATGCGCTCAAAGTGGACTACGAGACTATCGATCAAGTCATCAGTGATTATATGACTGCCTATATGGGAGAAAATATTAAGCTGGTTAACTATGAAACCCAAGGTGCAGATGAGCTGAGCGTGATCGATGGAAATGTCATGCTTACACGCACACTCCATATCGAGTATAAGTGGAAAGGCTTGAAGAAGGAGTCTGTTGTTGAACTGACCATCGACATCCCCGATCCGTAACGAACCGCAGTAGCTTTTGCGTAAATCTCCGCTGATGCCTTCGTAGCCTCTCAGAGGACAACATAAAGTGAGCATAGCAGGCGCATAAGCTGTACCGAAAACCGGATCATCTTATGCGCTTTTTGTATTACTTTGCATGGAGGTATGATGATGAAGAAAATTTATTGGCTGCTGGTCATAACGCTTCTGCTGGGCTGCTTGGCGGCTTGTCAAAGCACAGGCACATCCAATAATGATCAATTAACCAAAAGTATGAAAGAAGAAATTGATCAAGCGTGGGAAAATGGCAATAGAATGCCGTATGGCGAGTGGTATGATGACGGTTTTTCCTATGGGCCAAGATACTATGGCACAGAAAATGGGTATGCGTTTATATTTGTGCAGGCCAATATAGCAGCTGCAGGTCGGTGCGTTATCGGCAAATACACATTTAGATCAGGACAGTCATTCAATCTCTATGGATACAAAGATGGTGTATTTCATTTGGTGAGTGATCTATACAATCAAGGTCTTATTAGCGATGCGACTGTTAAGG
>JAGBEM010000064.1 GCA_017936985.1 Oscillospiraceae bacterium | reverse complement strand
GTGGAAGAAACGGGGAGTTTCGATAATGTACTGCATGGAGGCCATGACTTGATCCTTGGGCATATCCAGCTTCATCATATCCATAGTGATCTGGTGCTCAAACAGCAGGTCCGCAGCGGACTGACGGGTGTGGTTCTCGTCGCCCATGACCATACTCTCAGCCAGGATCGGCTTGATGGGCAAACCGCCCTTTGCTTTGGCAACTGCTGCCATAGGCGGCAACAGATATTCCTTCATATGCCGTAGATTTTCTGCAATACCCTCGGAGTAAAGACCCCAACCGCAGAAGCCGCCCTGATAGACGATGCCTTCAGCAGGGAAGGTAGCTGCAATTTTACCGTTGTTGCGGTCCTTGATCACGATCATGGCAACGCTTTTGGTGATAATACCGGTGCCTGCACCGACTGTGTTGGTGTCCAGCGCGGAGATCATCTTGATCTTACCGCTGTGGATCAGCTCCAGAGCTTCCTCTTCCGTCTTGGCCCAGCCCTCAAACAGACAGGCGGAGACCATGCCACGCTGGTGCAGCATGACCATGTCCTCAAAGGAAATGGGAGGACCGGAGTGCGTAACGGTGTAGTCATCCAGACCTTCGATCACTTCACCTGCAGGTCTTACGTCTACCCAGGCAGGATCAGCCTGGATGACCATATCGGCTGCAGCTTCGTTTGCTGCGTCGATTTTCTCAGCCAGAGTGCCGCCGGTGACCTTCTCCAGCTGTGCCTTCAGCTCTTCACTGAGCTTTACAGGGGGATGCCAGTCGATCTGGGCTACTTTGCAGTCCTGGTTCACCAGGGCATCGTAGAAAGAGGAAATTCCAAGGTTCACGATTCTCAGTTTTTCAGCCATTTCCATTACCTCCGATCCAGTTCGTTCATCATAGCGCTGGCCAGCTTGGCGCTCTGGTAGTTGCTCTTAACAACGATGACGCCGGCATCCAGCAGCAGTTTTTCTTTCTCAGCCACATTCTGGGGATCCTCCTGGGAACCGCAGATGCAGGAGATAAATACGATCTCGGGGTGCAGTGCGCACTCCTTGGCAAACGCAGTGATGGGATCCGCGGCAACGCCGGGACCGGTAATAAAGTCCAGCAGCACCACGCCGACCTCACCGTCCTGCAATTCCTGACGCAGACGGGCAAGACGCAGACTGGGGTCGAAAACAGGGTGGGGAGCCTTGGCTGTGAAATCCTCTGCGCCCAGATCCAAAATGGCGTGCCCGACACTCTTCTCAGAGTCTTCCAGCTTCGTGCTGTAACGGTTGGAAAGGTTGGAATACAGTGTTACTTCTGTGTTGTGAGCGCTGAAATATTGCAGAGCCTCTTCTGTAAAAGTACCGCCGCAGTACAGACCGCGGAAATACTTTCTTTCTGGGCTCAGCCGGGCAACAGACTTCTTGGCCAGATCTGCGATTTGGGCATCGTCCATGCCAAACTCACTCACATTGCCTCCGGCCAGTTCCACGGCTTTCAGTGCACATTCCTCCAGACTGAAGGTAGCGTGGACCTTATGGCCCTCAAACAGCTCCTTGTTACTACCCAGGAATACCACAACAACAGGCTTTGTGCAGTTATCGGCAACACCAAGAACCTTGTCCATAACACCCAGGTCAGCCAGCTTGGACACCAGAACGATGATCTTGGTGTTGGGATCTTCCTCCATGCGGCGGATACCTTCGATCATGGTGATACCACCGATCTGAGGATACAGATCCCGTCCGCCGGTACCGATCAGATTGCTGACACCCATGCCACACTTTTCAATAATGCAGCCTACTTCCTGGGCACCGCTGCCGGATGCGGCAACGATGCCGATAGGGCCATCCTTGATGATGGAGCCTGCTGCCAGTGCAACACCGTTGATCAGTGCAACACCTGCATCGGGACCCATAACCAGCCTGCCAAGCTTTTTACCCAGCTGCTTCAACTCCAGCTCTTCTTCCAAGGTCACATTGTCGCTGAAGATGAACAGGTCCATACCCATGCTCAGCGCCTTTTTAGCCTCCGCTGCGGCGTATTCACCGGGCAGGGAGATCTGGCACAGATCGTAGGGATCTTCCTGCAGATTGATCTCAGTCAGGTTGTTATAGCTGGTGTAGTCATCAACATCCTTCCGGTCAATGATATTCTTGACCATTTCCACTGCGGCATCGCAGGCCTCGGCATTTTCTGCAGTCACGGCGATGACCAGGTCGTTGGATGTAATATCCTCGGGCAGCTCATAGTTCTGCAGCTTCAGTACAGCC
This sequence comes from Oscillospiraceae bacterium, assembly GCA_017936985.1. The sequence goes on along the minus strand of JAGBEM010000064.1, from coordinate 3,736 downwards.
TGGTTTGCAGGCGTAGCCATCATGGTCTCTACATTGGTTACGCCCTCCAGGACAAGCACCTTGTCAGAGATACCCATCAGACTAACAGAGTCTACATACCTCTTCTTTTCAATGATTACTTTTTGCATGATGTTCACCTCATACTGTTTCATGGTACAGCGTAAGTCCGCTGCCCGAATTTTGAATAATGATGCGGTAGTGTTCTGTTTCCGGTACGGAATCCTCCCGGTAGTGACAGCCAACGCTTTCCTTACGCTCCAGCGCACTTATAAGCGCCAACCGGGCGGTGATCAGGTCGTTATACAGCCTGTGTTTGTTGTAGTAGCCCCGGTAATCCCCCAATTTCTCGAGCAGAGCGTCAATACCTTGGATGCCTTCTCGCATTTCTGCTTCTGTTCGGATCACACCAAGGCACTTCCGAAGGAGCTTTTGCATCGTCTGACGCAATGTGTCCGTATCCACATCTGGTGCTTGATTGGGCATAGAGAAATCAGTACCTGGCAGGGTTGTGTCAAAGATGTCCGCTATAGCTGTCTTGCCGGCGATGCTGCCGAAGACCATGGTTTCAAGGCCTGCGTTACCGCCCAAGCGATTTGCTCCGTGGAGGCCACCGGTGACCTCACCGCAGGCGATCAGCCCAGGCACACCAGTGCGACAGAATTCGTCAATTAACACGCCGCCGCAGGTGGTATGGGCTGCCGGTGCGATCTCTACCGGCTCTTTGCGCATATCGATGCCGTGTGTTAAGTATCGGTTTAAGTAGGGCTTGTATACGCCATCCCACATTGCATCCGGCACTCCGGTGGCATCGAACCAAACACCACCGTGGACAGATGCTCCGTTTTTGCGGATTTCGTCTGCGATACACTTGGATTGCATATCCTTCGAAACACATTCGCCATCGTTACTGTAGCGAAGCATAAACCGCTGGCCGTCTTTACCGCGCAGCACTGCGCCTTCGTAGAACATTGTGGTAATGATGCTCTTACCCACCAGTTCCGGCGGCCAAACTGCGGCACTGGGCTCAAACTGAATGAATTCCATGTCAGTCATTTTACCACCGGCAAGATAGGCCATTGCACAGCCATCACCGCCAATGTCAATCGAGTTTGTGGATTCGGGGAAGAGCTTTCCAAAGCCACCGGTAGCCAGGATCACCAGCTTTGCACCGACGTTTATGAAGCTGTCAGTATCCTTGTCGTAGCAGAAAGCACCGACTACCCGGTCATTTTCCTTGATGAGTTCCAATGCACGGAAATGATTGTGTTCCTGATAGCGGTCAGATGTGTGCAGCTTCTTTCGCAGCGTGCTCATCACAGCCGGGCCGGTATTGTTTTGGATGCCGGCAATTCGGGGAACAGAAGAGCCCAGTGACTTGATCAGCTGATAGCCGGATTCGTTTCTATCGACTTCCAGACCCAGCTCCTGAAAATACTCCAGTAATTCCATACTGTCGTGGCAAAGCCGATTCACAAGTGCGGGTCGGCTCTGCTGATAGCCGGATGCCATGGAATCTTCGTAAAACAGTGCTTCACTGTCACCGTTACCGACCGGCAAACAAAAACCGTGGATGTAGGGAGAAGCTCCGCCACCCCAATGGAGCAGATCGACCCGAAGATCACTGTTTTTTATAATCTCATAGGCGGCTGCGATACCGGTAAGGCCGCCGCCAATGATCAATACATCCGTCTGCATGTCTTATTCCCAAATGCCGCCTTTGGCCATGGAACCGACGTTCTTGACAAACAGGCGCAGGAAACGGGGATACTTTTCTGCAGGGAATTCCCAGTGGAAGTTTGCCTTGCGCTGTGCCAGCTCCTCGTCACTCAGCTCCACATTCATGCTGCGTTTGGTAACATCGATCTCAATGATGTCGCCCTCCTGGATCAGACCCAGCGGGCCGCCCAGTGCAGCTTCGGGAGAAACATAACCAACGCTCAAACCGGATGTGCCGCCGGAGTAACGACCGTCGGTAATAACGGCGCAGGATTTATACAGTTCCGGATCACCCTTCAGCTCTTCCTGGAAGGTAAAGGCAGTGGTGCCAAACCGGGCTTTCAGACCCAAGAAACGCAGCACGCATGCGTCGCCGGGCTTAACCTCACCGTTTCTCAAAGCCTTAAGACCCTCTTCCAGAGAGTCGAAGATCCGGGCGGGTCCGCGGAAATAGTTCAGCTCCTTAGGAACTGCGGCAATCTTCAGAATAGATCCCTCAGGAGCAAGATTGCCGTACAGCACGCCCAGACCGGGCTCCAGAGAAACGGGATTCTCAAGGGAACGGATCACTTCGCTGTTGTAAACAGGCGCATGGGCATTGTTTTCAGCCAGCGTGTTTCCGGTAACGGTCAGACAGTTGCCGTTCAGCTTGGGCATCAATTGGCGCAGAAGTCCCGGCAAGCCGCCAGCCAGATCCAAGTCTTTAACAGAGTAGGGACCACCGGGGGCCAGGTGACTCATCAGAGGAATCTCGTTGGAGGCCTCGTCAAAGTACTGCCACCAGGGGAGGTCATATCCGGCTTCGTTGGCAATGGCAGGAATGTGCAGGATCAAATTGGAAGAACCGGCAATGGCCATGTCAACTTTTATCGCATTCTTGATTGCTTCAACCGTCATTACATCCCGGGCCTTGATGTCATTTCTGACCAGATTCATGATTTGCAGGCCAGCCATGTATGCCAGCTTGTAGATGGCAGAGCCGGTTGCGTCCATGGTGGAGTTGCCGGGCAGAGTCATACCCATGGCCTCAGCGATCATACACATAGAGTTGGCGGTTGTCATAGAAGTACAAGCACCGCAGGTGCCCCAGGAGTTTTCAATCAGATCGTTGTAAAGATCTATGTCGATAGCACCCTTGTGTGCGGTACCGACCTTGTCCTGGGCATGAATGTGTAGAACTTCCTTGCCACGGCAGTGACCCAGAGGCATATAGCCACCGGTGACCAGAATGGTGGGGATATTTACTCTTGCGGCGCCCATCAGATGGCCGGGAACGATAGAGTCACAGGTAGACAGCATGACCATTCCGTCGAACATATTGCTCTCACTGGTCAGCTCCACCTGATCAGCAATGCAGTTACGGCTGGGTACCTCTATGTATCTGGGATCCTTCATGACCATACCGTCGCAAACAGCGGTGGTCATTACCTCCACTGGCAGACCGCCGGCTTCCCGTATGCCTTGCTTAACACGCTCCGCCAGCTTGTCCAGATGGACATGACCGGGGTTATACTCGTTCCAGGAGTTGACCACGCCGATGAGAGGACGCTTTTGTTCCTCAGGGGTGTAGCCCATGCCGCACATCAGACCTTTGCGGCACTCGGATGCTTCGCCAAACTCCCAGCAGCTGCGCATATCTTCGTACTTTTTCATGATATAACCTCCTTAGAAGTTTTCTTTCATGCACTCAATATTACCGGTAACAGTTTGTCCGCCGTCGACCCGGAGGATCTGACCGGTGATGTAGCGGGTATTCTCTTCGTCAGCCATAAACAGGATCGCAGGAACGATGTGCTCAGTCTGGCCCAGGAAACCAACAGGAATGCGGTTTGTGAAGCCTTCCAGATCTTCGGGCTTGTAGCGGTCGCTGAGCTTGGTCATAATAAAGCCGGGAGCGATGCAGTTGACCCGGATGCCGTATTTAGCCACTTCTACAGCTAGCGCCTTGGTCATCATTTCCAGACCGCCCTTAGCAGCGCAGTAGGGGAGGAACTTCCGCTTGACCCAGGAAATGGTGCCG
>JAGBEM010000063.1 GCA_017936985.1 Oscillospiraceae bacterium | reverse complement strand
TGCAGCATACCGAGGAGAACAAGTGCATCTGCAAGGAGTTCCGGGAGCAGATCGCCGACCCGAATTTCAAGGGCTACTGTCACTGCTTGCTGTATTATAAGGACTAAAAAACTTTCCAAAAAACAGCTAAAAGCTGTTGACAAACCGGCATCTTCGTGCTATTATATCCGGGCGGTCAGCTCCTGGCCGAATGCAGCATATGGGCGAGTGGTGGAATTGGTAGACTCGCTAGATTCAGGTTCTAGTGTTCACTGCGGACGTGCGGGTTCAAGTCCCGCCTCGCCCACCAAAACAAAAAGGACATCCTTTGGATGTCCTTTTTGTTTTGGTAAAAAGAAAGTATAAAAGGATAACCTAATTATGAAACAACGCATCTTAACGATCAGCTTCCTAGCGATCCAGCTGATCCTGTATTATCTGATTCTCACCGCATCCGGTGATCTTCTGGCGGCTTTCTGCTACAGCGCCATCGTCATTTGTTTTTTATATGCACTGATCAATTTTAAGCGGTACGACCCGCTGATCCTTGCAGGTCTGCTCTTTACATTGGCGGCGGATTATTTTTTGGTCGTGTGTTCACCGATCCAGCAGCTGTGGGGTATGCTGTGCTTTACAGTGACGCAGACGCTCTATGCTGTCCGACTGCATACCGGAAATAAAAATAAGTGGATCTTATATCTTCGCTTTTGCTTGATCGCAGCTGCAGAGCTTGCGACTGTAATCATCCTTAAGGATAAACTGGATGCTCTTGCTGTGGTATCCATCTGTTATTATGCCAATCTTATCGTGAATATTATCGCAGCCTTTTCCACATTCCGGAAGAATCAATTGTTCGCAATTGGATTGGTACTGTTCCTGCTTTGCGATACAGTCATTGGTTTGCAGGTGGCAACAAATGCGTATCTTCCGATTGCCGAGGGATCTTTGCTTTATCGGATCATTTTTATGGACTTTTTCCTATCCTGGTTTTTCTACCTGCCCTCGCAGGTCTTGATCGCTTTGAGCGGTCTTCAAAAGGACACCTGATTCGGATGTCCTTTTTCTTTTGAATGAGTGGAACAGCTGTGACAGGGAAAATTGTTTGATTTATACAATTGTAATTATTTCCACAAAGGATTTCTGTTGCAAAATAATAACAAATCTGTTATATTGTATCTGTTGAACAAATACTGCTGTGCAGCAACAAGAAAGGAACGTAACACTATGGTCGATTTAAGAGCAAAGCCCTACCATCTTTCTGATGAGGATATCGCTTGGGTAGAAAACACCATCGCATCCATGACTGACGAGGAAAAGGTCGGTCAGCTGTTCTTTCAACTGACTGCGTCTCAGGAGGAAAGCTACCTGAAGGAATTGATGGAAAAGTATCATCTGGGCGGTTGCCGTTACAATGCAATGCCCGGCGCGAAGGTCCTGGAGCAGAATACCATTCTGCAGAAGTATGCGAAGATTCCTGTATTCATCGCCTGTAATCCGGAGCAGGGTGGCAACGGCGTTTGCCCAGATGGCGCTTTTGTGGCAAATCAGATCAAAGTCGGCGCTACCGGCAAGACTGAGTACGCCCGTGCAATGGGTAAGGTTTCCGGTGCCCAGACCTATGCAACCGGCTGTAATATGACCTTTGCTCCTGTTGTGGATATTACATATAACTGGGAATGTGAAGAGGTTCTTGCCCGTGCCTACAGCAATGATCCCAAGATGGTCGCAACCATGGGTAAGGCATATATGGACGGTGTCCATGAAACTGAGGGCGTTGCCTCCTGCGCCAAGCATTTCCCCGGCAACGGCCAGGACTACCGGGATGCCCATATGTCCAATAACATCAACCATTTCGGTGAAGCCGACTGGATGGCTTCCTATGGCCATGTCTATAAAACCTTGATTGACGGCGGCCTGGATGCCATTATGGGCGGTCATATCATGATGCCTACCTATATGCAGGAGCTGAATCCTGACATTACGATGGATGAGATGATGCCTGCCACACTGTGCCCCGAGATCATGACCGGGCTTCTGCGTGATAAGTTGGGCTTTAACGGCATGGTGGTTACCGATGCTTCCCACATGGTAGCAATGACCAACCGGATGAAGCGCAAGGATATGCTGCCTGCTTCCATCAATGCCGGCTGTGATATGTTCCTGTTCTTTAATGATCCCGACGAAGACTACAATACTATGCTGGATGCCTATAAGACCGGCATTATCAGCAAGGAGCGAATGACGGAAGCTCTGACCCGTATTCTGGGTCTGAAGGCAAAAATGGGTCTGAACAAAAAGGCGAAGGACGCTATTTGCCCCACACAGGAATTCTGCGCTGCAGAGCTTGCCAATCCGGAATACCGGGCTGTTGCCGGTCAGATTAGCAAGGATTGTCTGACGCTGGTCAAGTATAAGGATGAGGGTGTTCTGCCTCTAGATCCGAAGAAGACCAAGCGCATCATGATCGTCCAGGTCAAGGGTGCAGATGGTCCCATGGCTGCCCTGGCTGCCATGGCAATGGGCATGGGCGGCGCCAAGAAGACCCCTGCAGAAAAGCTCCGTGACCGCCTGATCGAGAAGGGCTTCGATGCTGAGATCTATGTCAGCCCGCTGGACAAGATCATGGCAGATGTGAAAGCAGGTAAGCCCTTCAACCTGAACATCTACTTTGCCGGCAAGAATGCGATCTCCGAGTTTACTGCACAGCAGGACCTGGTGATCACGCTGTTCAATGTGGCCAACGGTCATCCTGCCTTTGGTATGTCCAAGGGGGGCGGAGAAATTCCCTGGTATGTCCACGAGCTGCCTGTTGTAGGTATCTCCGTCAACAAGCCCACAATGCTTGCTGACTGCCCCATGCTGCGTACCTACATTAACGCTTACGACTCTAATGACGACACGATGGACGCGTTGGTGGAGGCCCTGGTGGCCGGCCCTGATGCATTTAAGGGTACGGATCCGATCGACAGCTACTGCGGTATGTGGGATACCCATATGTAAGGGGAGAATAACATGTCTGTTTTTGATTCTTTTGTCAGAAAGCATGATTATCTTGTCTGTGTCGATTCCGACGGATGTGTCATGGATACCATGAACTGCAAGCATTATCATTGCTTTGGGCCCTGTATGGTTTCAGAATGGGGACTGGATGCATGGAAAGAGGAGATCCTGGCCCGTTGGAATGAGATCAATCTGTTCTCTATGACCCGTGGCATTAACCGGTTTAAGGGGTTGGCTATGGCTCTGGGCGAGATCCACGAGAAATATACACCAATTACCGGAATTACCGCTTTGCAGCATTGGGCAGCTACAGCGCCTGCGCTGAGTAATGACGGTGTTTTGAAGGCCTTGAATGAAGCAGCAGAGCCGGAAGCAAAGCTGGTCTTTGAGAAAGCTCTGTCCTGGTCGAGGGCAGTCAATGCCAGTATCGTAGCTCTTCCAGAGGAACTGAAAGTCCCTTATGTCGGTGCAAAGGAAGGTCTGGCGGCAGCTCATGCCTTTGCAGATGTTGCCATGGTATCCAGTGCGAACCGGGATGCTGTGGAGGAAGAATGGGAAAAGTTCGGCCTTTTGGAGCATACGGACATTGTCCTTGCCCAGGATGTGGGCAGCAAAGCCCACTGCATTGCTGAAATGCTCAAATACGGTTATGATCCTCAAAAGGTGTTGATGGTTGGTGATGCCCCCGGCGACTGTGATGCAGCTGAGAAGAACGGCGTGCATTACTATCCGATTCTTGTCAATCACGAGAAGGAAAGCTGGGATGAGGCAGTAGCAGTTGCCTTTGACAAGCTGTGCAACGGCAATTATGCGCCTTACGGAGTTGAAAAGAAGCGCGCATTCCTCTACAATTTGGGC
>JAGBEM010000062.1 GCA_017936985.1 Oscillospiraceae bacterium | reverse complement strand
CATTGATCAAAAAGCATCCGCAAAGTACGGACAGCCACGAATAAAATGGCACGCCAGAAGGGACTCGAACCCCTGACCTACTGCTTAGAAGGATAGGTAAGAGCGTTTTTTGGGCCCTAAAGCGTCCATTTGGTGCTGTTCAGTCGGGGTATTCACGATGAAATTTCCCCTTGGTGCTGCCCCGTCCACTCCGAAATTTCCTGTTCTGGGTCAGAATCTGGGTCAAAGATACAGTAAACACCGGCAGAATATTTCATCTGCCGGTGCGGTGCTTATTGCAAGATACTTAGTTCGTACAATTCATGAGGGGCAATATCCTGCCCGTTACTCCACTCAATACCAACACCACCCGGCAAAAGCTGAACGGTACGGAAGTAACCAATATCATTCAGCTCCCCATACCAACTTCCGGCGATATAGGGCTTCACATCAAATTTGCGCTTTTCGCCTGTTTCATAAGTCAGCAAGAGGGTGTAGTTATCGGCAGGAGCAACAGCAGTTAATCTCGGCTGCAGCATAGTAACCTCCTTTACTTCAGCGGGTCAATGCGGAAGTACTGCTCACCGTTGCTCAGGAGCTTCCAGTTTGCCTCAAGATCTTCCCGGTGGATCTCCATCCAGGCATCCAAAAGCTTTAGCTTGTTTTTAGGGAAGCTTCCCTCCAGGACAGTTCCATCCAAGGCAACAACAATTTCTTCTCCGGAGTATTCTGCGTGAATAGAGAATCATTGCCAACCGGGTCCCATTACCCCGCTATTACCTCACGGTATCACCCATTACCGCTAGACGGCAACTAACAAAACGAATAGAACAAATAAGCAAACTTTACTGACCGGAGTCATCCCGGAACAGCACGCGCATATAGTCTGTTCTGCCGTCCAAAATTCGGGCGATCAGGATCAACTCGCCCTCCACCCGGTACAGCGCCAAATGCTGCTCACATACAAGATACCGCAGATCCGTGTCCTGCCCAGTCTTCGCCGCCAGCGACATTCCAAGCTGCGGGTGGTTTTTCAGGTTGGAACAGCTATCCAAAATGCTCTTGGTGATGCGGTTCGCCGCCTTGGGATTATGAAGGGTCTTGGCAATATAAGTTTTCATCTCCTGCAAGTCTTCCAATGCCGCAGGCGTGTATTCTATCTTCATTTCTCAATACCCAACGCCCGGTAAGCGTCTTCCTCGGACACCCAATCGCTTTCGTTCTGAACGGAGGCCCAACCTTTCTGCACCTCTGCCATCAGCCGGGCCGTGGCCTTGGTTTTCAGATAGGCAGCATTCTCCGGGGACAGGAGAAACGGCAAGCCAGATTCATTCAGCGATTGCTGCAAGAACACATTGATGGCATCTGTCAGGCTCAGACCATAGGAAGCATATACCGCCTCCACCTCCTGCCGCACTTCGGGATTGATGCGCATTTGGAATGTGCCGGTCTTGGGAGCAGTTGCTACATTGATTCGATTTTGCATAAGATCACCTCGTGCCCTTATTGTAGCATCAACACTCGCGTTTGTCAACACAATGTCATTACAACAAGCCGCATTATCTTCACCTCAAAATCTTAGGAAAAAGCAAGCCAATTTTCCACCGCAGCATATAGTGGTTTCAATGTCACCATGTGCGCAGCACTTGGTGGTCAAAAATCAGGATTTGCCTTTGTAGCCGAGCGTAGTATATCCACCGAGGTGGGCATCGATGAAAATATTTATGTCGGCTACAAGTGGGAATTTGCGCTTTTGCCAAACATACGCATGCGACGTGATCAATATAGGTCTTCGTCTCCTGCAAGTCTTCTATTTCCGCAGGCGTGTGTTTTATGCTTAATTATTGAGAAATGGAATTTATATGTAAAGCAAGTTTCCAATGAACGGCCTGCAGAAAAACGGCATATAATAGCCCGGAACGACAGTTCCCAACATTCATCAAGGAGGAATTATCTGTGGACATCCGAGAACGAGAACAGCACTGCGGAAAAGGGCGCCTGCCAGCCAGGGCACCGCTGGCAAACCCCTATGTGCCCTTCCAAAATGAGTCGCCGCCCCAGTATCCCCATCGCAAGGGCATGATCCGGGGCACCATGTTCCCCGGTCTTGATCTGCCCTTTAAGGGCAAGGTCAACCAAAGAGAGAAGGCTGTTACACCGCTGACAGAGCTGCAGACCCTGGGCTTTGCGGTCCAGGATCTGGGACTGTATCTGGACACACATCCCCACGACCGTGAGGTCATGGCGTTGTACCGGGAATATCAAAAACGGTACGATGCCTGTGCCGAGGACTACAAGCGCAAATATGGTCCCTTGAACCGCAGACAGGTACCCGATACGGAATGTTACCAGTGGATGACCGGACCGTGGCCCTGGGAATACGCCAAGAACAGGGGGGTATGACCATGTTTATTTATGATAAGAAGCTGCAGTACCCTGTGAAGATCGACAGGCCAAATCCAAGGCTGGCTTCCATCATTATCAGCCAGTATGGCGGCCCTGACGGCGAATTGAGCGCATCATTGCGCTATCTCTCCCAGCGGTATTCTATGCCCTTTGATGAGCTGAAGGGCCTCCTGACGGACATCGGCACCGAGGAGCTTGGCCACCTAGAGATCGTG
>JAGBEM010000061.1 GCA_017936985.1 Oscillospiraceae bacterium | reverse complement strand
GATGCATTATATGGCGACCCGGAACGGACTCGAACCGTCGACCTCCAGCGTGACAGGCTGGCGTGCTAACCGACTGCACCACCGGGCCAAATTTGGTGGGAACAACAGGGCTCGAACCTGTGACCCCATGCTTGTAAGGCATGTGCTCTCCCAGCTGAGCTATGCTCCCCTACCGGTTTCGCAAGGCTTTTACCTCAGCGACGGGTATCATTATACACAGAGGAACGCTTTTTGTCAAGCACTTTTTAGCATTTTTTTAACCAAATTTTTCACTGGAAAATGCCCGGCAAAACCCACCATATACAGCTATTATTTAAACCTTTTCCAGAAGCTCACGAATGTTATCCGGGGTGAAGGAATAAATCTCATCACAGAACTGGCACTCCACGGGGAAGTCCTTTCCCTCCTCCATGATCTGGGTCAGTTCTTCCCTGCCCAGGCTGATCAGTGCCTTGGTAACGCGGTCACGGGAGCAGTAGCATTTATAAGCAACTTGCGTGGTTTCCAGGAACACAACGCCCAGATCTCCGCAGACCTGACCGAGGATGTCCTCGGGTGTCATACCCTGCTCCAGCATTGCGGTCACGGCACCGGCTTTCCGGATCCCCTCCTCCAGCTTGTCGATGACCTCATCCGGTGCGCCGGGCAGAAGCTGCAGCAGGTAACCACCAGCTACCTTGACACTTTGATCCCGATCGATCAGGACGCCCAGAGCGCAGGCGGTAGGCGTCTGCTCACTGTGAGCAAAGTAGGCAGTTATATCATCGCCGATCTCGCCGGAGATCAGCTGGACAGTACCCACATAGGGTTCTTTCATTTGCAGGTCACGAATGACGGTCAGTGTGCCATCGGTGCCCACCGTTGCGCCAACGTCCAGCTTGCCGGGATATTTTTCCACAAGAGGAACTTTCGCCTCGCTGACAAAGCCCCGGACATTACCCTCAGGATCAGACACGCAGGTGATGCTGCCGATAGGGCCGCCGCCTTTGATCTGCAGAGTCATAGAGCCGTTTTCCACCTTCTGCATATTTCCCATCATAGATGCGGCCGTCAAAGCCCGCCCAAAGGCCGCTGTGGCGTTGGGTGTGGTGCCCTGGATCTGGGTGCCTCTGCGGACAAGCTCCGTTGAGCGGATGGCTACGACCTTTACAAAGCCGTCCATGCTCATGCCGCGAACTAAATAGTCATTCATTTTAATTTTCCCTTTCTTGCTTTGATGTAGATCCGCTGGTCCTCCGGTCGGGGAGCGTCCATTCGGCGGTCGCCATAAATACGGATTCCGGTAAAGCCGGCTGCCTTCAAGTAGGATACCAACTGGTCTGCGCTGTATGCGTACTCCTTATGCTCCTCGAAGCTGCGCTGCCAAAGGTCACCGCGGCGCTGGAACAGATCCATACCATAGGAGCAGATGTTTGTCTTATTGTCAAATTCGCCCCGCCAGACGCAGTAGACATCCTCGTCCTCATCCAGGAACACCTGACCATCCATGGCTTTCAGTTTTTCCGGGGTGTTTACATCGAAGATGAAAATGCCGCCGGGGTTCAGTGCTTTATACACTCGGCAAATGGCTTGAGCGCAATCTGCAGGTTCTGTGATGTAGTCCAGGCTGTCCAGCCCACAGACTGCCAAGTCTACACCCCGGGGCAAGTGCAATTCCTGCAGTTTTTGGCAAACGAAACGCGGTGGGTTTACCATATCCTGGGTCTTTTCAAAAGCCACCGTCAGCATATCTTCGGACATATCCACACCGGTAACAGGAATTCCGGTTTGTGCCAAAAGCGCGGCAACAGATCCTGTTCCGCAGGCAAGGTCCACAGCTGTACGCGGTTTTACGCCCTCTGCTTCCAGGATCTGTTGATAGAATGTCACAACGGCTTCATAATCCACATCGTTTGTCAGGCGGTCATAGCTAACTGCCAATTCTTTATAAGCATCCATAGGTTCTCCTAAAAAACATCCCGGGCTTTCGCCCGGGATGCATAGCTTGATCGATTAGCGCTTGAAGATGTTGAAGATGTCATCATCAGCAGCATCCGTGCTGCCTACGCTGAAGCCGGGGGTAACAGAAGCAGCTTCCTCAGCCTTGGAAGCAACATTCTGCTTGCTCTCAAAGCCAGTAGCGATAACAGTAACGCGGATCTCATCCTCGAAATCGTCGCAGGAAGTAGCACCGAAGATGATGTTAGCGTCGGGATTGGCATTTTCCTGCACGATGCCGGCAGCGGTCTCTACATCGTCCAGAGTCAGCTCGGAAGAACCGGTGACATTAACCAGAACGCCGGTAGCGCCGTTGATGGAGGTCTCCAGCAGGGGGCTATTGATAGCAGCCAGGGCAGCCTGCTCAGCCTTCTCACGGCCGGAAGCGGTAGCAACGCCCATGTGTGCGCGGCCAGCATCCTTCATGACGGCAGAAACGTCAGCGAAGTCCAGGTTGATGACAACGCGATCAGAGAAACCGACCAGCTCAGAGATGGAAACAACAGCCTGCTTCAGCACATCGTCAGCGATGCCGAATGCGTTGGCGAAGGTGATCTTCTGATCGGTGACATACTTCAGACGGTCGTTGGGGATGATGATCAGGGAGTCGACCTTACCGCTCAGCTCAGCGATACCGGCCTCAGCCTGACGCATACGGTTGGCTCCCTCAAACTTGAAGGGCTTGGTGACAACGCCGACAGTGAGGATACCGGCCTCGTGAGCAAGATCCGCAACGATGGGTGCTGCGCCGGTGCCTGTGCCGCCGCCCATACCGGCGGTGATGAATACCATATCGGTGCCTTCCAGGATCTTGGCGATCTGTGCGCGGCTCTCCTCAGCGGACTTCTTGCCGACCTCGGGCTTGGAACCAGCGCCCATGCCGTTGGTGAGCTTCTCACCGATCTGGACCTTGTTCTTACAAATGGACTTATTCAAATCCTGCTTATCGGTATTGACGACGATGAAATCAACGCCCTCGATACCGGACTCAATCATCCGGTTAATAACATTGTTACCGGCGCCGCCAACACCAATTACCTTGATCTTAACAACGCGCTCCTGAAAAATATCAGACATATGCTCTCCTCCTATGTATCGTTTTGCAGTATGAAAAGCCCATACCGCTACAGTTTACAATTGTACCCTTGTATTCTATCCCAAAAAAGTGAATTGGTCAATAACATTTTTTAAGTTTTTTGCATTTTTCGGCAAAGAATTTCCAAATTATTCCTCTTTATCAAAGGATGTGAAGCCCACCTGATCCGGCCAGGTAGTAAAGCTGATGTCCAGAATGCCGCTCTGATACGGCTCCATCTTATCGAGTGCAGCTTTCAGACAGCTAATCTTGTACAGCAGCTGGCTGTCATCACCTAGCTCCACCTGATACTGCTTACCATACCACAATTCGATGCTACCCATATCCGTTACATCAATGCTGGTAGCTTTGCCAATGATCCCGTTGCGTTCAAGATAGTCTGTAAGATCCAGCAAAGTGGTCAGTCGTTGGGTCTGGGTGACAGTAACGGGAATGGTATTCCCTTCCGCATCCGTCTGGGTGCCGCCGGTTTCAAAGGCCTGCGCTTTCTCACCGGGAACAGGTGCGTTCAGGCTGACGCCAAGCAGCTTTGTGTAGCCTTCCTGCCCGCCGTCCGGTACTTTTTCGATGACCTTGCCGGCAGAGCTGACCAGCCACCAGGTTTCATCGGAGGCCTTGATTGAATAGACAACTTCACTCTCCACGATCTCAATATTTACCGTATTGGGTAGTTTTATTCCAATTCTTACATCCTCTACATAGGGAAGCTCAGCCTGGATCCTGGCAACTGCCTGGGGGATGCCCAAAGTCAGCAAGTTCTCCCCTTCTTTGATCCCGGAAGCCTGGCTGATGTCCCAAGCTGTATATTTCGCATTGCCGGAAACCGTTATAGTCTCTACCTTAAAGAACACAGAAATGCCAAGAAGAAGCGCGATCACCACAGCAGCAACTGTGATCAGCTGCAAGATCAGACGGTTTCTGTTAAACCGCTGCGCCGGCAGGTAAACTACATCCTGCTCCTCAGCAGGCTTGGAAGTCTGTCTGCGGCGGGGTGCCGATGCAGCACCGGCAGATCTTCTGCGTTGGGGCTGTCTTTGTCTTTCTTTCGTATCCATGGGTATTCCTCTTTTGTATTAGTTTTTGGATGCTGCCATCTGCTCCAAAATGTTGCAGATGCGATCCGTAGAATCCAGAATCACATTGCTGCGCAGGGCAGTTGTCATGGCGTCCCGGCGGTCCGGGTCTGCAAGCAAGGCTTGGATGTGGTCGTAAAGAAGTTTGGATGTACACTCCTTTTCCAAGACCAGCACCGCGCCGCCGTTATCTGCAAGAACACGGGCGTTCTTTTCCTGGTGATTATCCGTCACGTTGGGTGACGGGATCAAAATGCAGGGCGTTCCGCAGGCGGCGATCTCATTGCAGCTGGAGGCACCTGCCCGGCTGATAAACACGTCTGCCGCAGCCATAACCGTGGGCATATTGAAAATGTATTCACGCATATCGATCTTGTCTGCAGCGGCAAGGTCAACGCCCAGGGATGCAACCTTTTCCGGCATCCACTCCCAGCCGAATTTGCCGGTGGCGTGGATATGGTGGAAGGGGTAACCGGCAGCTTTCTCCAAAGCAAAGACTTCTGCCATGGCTTCGTTCATGGCTTTTGCACCTAAGCTGCCGAAAGCAGAAACAACCACAGGACCGTCACCCAAGCCAAGCTCTTTCCGGGCGGCAGCTTTATCGCTGAATACAAACTCTCTGCGGATCGGCATACCGACCGTTTCGATTCTTTCAGGGTGCTTATAGCGTTTTGCGCTTTCCGCAAAGGCAACCAAGACCCGGTCTACGCGGTCGGCAAGCATCCGGGTAGTCAGGCCGGGCATGGCATTGCTTTCGTGGACACAGGTGGGGATGCCCATCTGGGAGCCGGCCATCAGCGCCGGAAAGCAGGCGTAACCGCCGGTGCCCATGATCACATCCGGCTGAAACGTCTTGACGATCTTTTTGCACTGGCTGACAGCCTTGGCGGTATCGAATACGGTTTTCACGTTCTTTTTGATCGCATGAAAGGACTTTCCCCGAACCATACCGGACACCTGCAGACACTTCAGCTCAAAGCCGGCTTTGGGCACAAGCTGCTCTTCCATATGGCCCTTGGCACCGATAAACAGGATATTGCTGTCCGGGTGCCGCTCACGGAAAATATTGGCAACAGCTATGGCAGGGTTGATATGTCCGCCGGTACCGCCGCAGGTAAAGATCACGTTCATAGGGAAACCTCCTGTATTTTTGTCTGGTTTCGGTGACGGGAAATGCTTAATACGATCCCCATCTCTCCCAAATTCACTGCCAGGGCTGTGCCGCCATAGGAAAAGAATGGCAGCGCAATGCCAGTGGATGGGAGTAAATTGGTCACAACGCACAGGTTTAATATGGTTTGTACGGCGATCAACGTCACCAAACCTGCCGCCAGGACAGTAGAAAACCGGTCTCTGGCCCGCAGGGCGATCCAGTATCCGCGCAGGATCAGCAAAGCAAATAAAATGATGATCAGCAATGCGCCAACCAGTCCGATCTCCTCGCAGATAATGGCAAATATATAGTCGTTATACTGAAACGGCAGATATAAGTACTTCTGCCGGCTTTTTCCAAAGCCAAGTCCAAACAGGCCGCCGGAGCCAATGGCATACAGCGACTGAAGGATCTGATAACCGGTATCTCCGGGGTCTTGCTCTGGGTGAAGCCAGGCGGTGACCCGGTCACCGGCATAGCCCATAAAAGTAATGTAAATAAGGACAAAGGCAGCTGCCGCACCGGCGCCTGCCAGAAGCCATCTGGGGCTGGTACCAGCCACGAACATCATCACAACAGCCACCATGCCCATAAGCATAATGGCAGACAGGTGCTTTTCCAGCGCCAAAGGCACCAGGATACCTAGCAGGGCGCATCCAAAGCCCAGAACACCGTAGCGGAATTTCTTCGCATCCGGTCCAAAGGCTCTTGTCAGCCGCGCAAAGAGCACGATCATGGTAAATTTGGCGATCTCTGAAGGTTGGAACTGTATACCGGCGATATTGATCCACCGCCGGGCACCGTTGACAGATTCGCCAACCACAAGCACCAAAAGCAGTAATGCGATGCTGACTGCGTACAGCAGCCAGGAGAATCGGTACCACACATTTGCAGAGATCCGGCTGAACAGCGCCATGCAGATCAGTCCGATGCCGGCGCAGACAGCCTGTTTTTGCAGGTATTTTGTGGAGATGGCATAACCCGTATCGTATTCACTCTGGGCAGAGCTTGCTGAGTAGAGCATGATCAGCCCAACTGTCAGCAGCAGCAAGACCAGCAGCAGAAACGGAATGTCTACTCCCTCTCCCGCCGGATACCGGCGGCGGTCCTCTTTGGCATACAGAGTCTTCTCTGATGCCATACAGGTCTCCTTTCGATCAGCAGATGCCGAACCAGGCCAGCAAACACATCAGCGCGGAAACGGCAGAAAATACCAAAACGATCTTAACTTCCTTCCAGCCGCACATTTCAAAATGGTGGTGGATGGGAGACATTTTAAACAGACGCTTTCCGTGGGTCAGCTTAAAATAGCCAACCTGCAGAATCACGGACAGCGTTTCCATGATATACACAAAGCCGACCAGAATCAAAATCAGCGGCATATTCAGTGCAAAGGCCAGGCCGCAAACCGCACCGCCCAAAAACAGCGAACCGGTGTCACCCATAAAAACCTTCGCAGGATGCCAGTTGTAGAAAAGATAAGCGATCAAACCGCCTACCAGGGCCGCAGGCATCAGTGCCAGATCCAGACGCTCGCGCAGAACTGCTGCCGCAGTGAAAAACACCATGACAGGAACCGTAACAGAGCTGGAAAGGCCGTCCACGCCATCGGTCAAATTTACAGCATTGACACAGCCTACCATAACGAACATAGCAAAGAAGATGTACAGCATGGGATGCAGTTCAAAGCTGACATTGACAAAAGGAATGTAGATGCTGGGCTGCAGCGTCCCCTGCTTGTACAGCAGGTAAAGGAAAATTGCGGAAACAGCCATCTGCAGCAGCGCCTTTTGGATAGAAGTCAGACCTAAGTTACGCTTAAATTTGATCTTGGTAAAATCATCCAGAAAGCCAACAAAGCCAAAGCACAGGCTCAACGCCAGTACGTAGAAAACCGAGTAATCTTCCATGGTAGGAATAGCGACCAGCAGGCAGATGATCAAAGAAAAGATGAACATCAGACCGCCCATCATCGGGGTGCCTGCCTTGTTATTATGCCAGGTAGGACCCACTTCCCGGATAGACTGTCCTGCTTTCAGAGCGCGCAGCACAGGCAGGATCAAAAAACCGATCAGTGCAGTCAGAACCAATGATACTGCGCCGGTGATGTAGATTTTCGTCATATCTTTCTCCTCCGCTTATGTTTCGTCCTTCAAAAACTTCTCCAACGCCAATTCCATGTGCATACCGTGACTGCCCTTGAACAGGATCACATCGCCGGGTTTGGCGATCCTTCTCAGCACAGAGACCAGCTCGTTACGGTCCTGAAAATCACCGGTTTGTGTGGCAGGGACACCGCCTGTCAGCGCACCGCTGACAACGCGGCTGCTGTTGGGGCCGTAAGCCAGCACAACATCGGCATTTTCCGCAGCAATGCGGCCGATCTTATAGTGTTCAGCCTGGGCGCAGACGCCCAGCTCCAGCATATCGCCCAGGACAGCGATCTTTCTGCCGGAACGGTTGCCAAGAACCTTCAGTGCCGCAGCCATGGATTCAGGGCCCGCGTTATAGCAGTCTTTGATGATGGTGCAGCCCTTGACTGCAAAGATTTCCTGGCGGCCTTCCATGTTCTGGAAGGAAGCAAGAGCCTCAGCAATCTTGTGTGGTTCTACGCCCATGGTAAGACCTACGCTGACTGCCGCCAACGCATCGGATACATAATGGGCACCTTCCAAGTCAAGGTTGACGCTGATTTCCTGATCACCGTAAACAGCATCAAATTCCACAGTATCGCTTAATTTTACATCTTTTCCAAGAATCTGGCAGCGGTTTTCGTCCGTACCGAAGTAAACAGGCTTCAGCTTTAGATCATCCTTGGCGCTCCAGAGGTAATCATCGTTTCCGCAAAGCAGGAGCTTACCGTCGACACCCATGCCCTCCAGGATTTCCAGTTTCGCTTTAAGGATCCCTTCCCGGGAGCCCAGGTGCTCGATGTGCATCGTGCCGATATTGATGATCACGGCCACATCGGGCTTGGCGATATTGGTAAGGTATGCGATCTCCCGGAAGTGGTTCATACCCATTTCCAACACAGCAATCTGGGTATCGGCAGGCATGGACAGGATCGCCATAGGCATGCCGATGTCGTTATTGTGGTTGACGGGTGTCTTTGCCACCCGATAGGTAGATGCCAGCACACAGGCGATCATTTCCTTGGTGGTGCTTTTGCCCACACTGCCGGTGACGCCCACCACTTTCATGCCGATGCGCTGACGCTCGCCTGCAGCAATTTGCCCCAGTGCAAGGCGCACATCCTCAACGATGATGGCAGGAATATCCCCTTCGCAGTGGGTGCAAAGCACTGCGGCAGCCCCCTTTTCCATTGCCATGGGGATAAAATCATGACCGTCCCGGACACCCTGCAGCGCAAGAAACAGCTGACCGGGCTGAAGATTCCGGGAGTCATTGTTTGCTCCCAGGAAGGCAATG
>JAGBEM010000060.1 GCA_017936985.1 Oscillospiraceae bacterium | reverse complement strand
GTTCCCGGCATCAAAGGGATGCTCGCGTGTGTAGGCTTTCAATGCTTTGGCAAAGGATTGCAAGATAACACCTCCAAAAAAGTTTGTGTGATGTTACCTTGGAAGTGCGAATATTGCAAGTCCTTTTTCAAAAAGTTTTCGGATGTCATACTCCATAGGTTCCCGTGAGCGGATCTTGAAACAGAGGAATTTGTGGTGGAGTGAAAGTAAACACAACAAACAGCACACCAATTAGGCAGATTGCGGAAAGAGCAAGCCGCGGGTACTTACATGGTAGAAAATCCTTTTTGAACATCCACCACTCAAAGAGAAAGACCAAAGCTGCGGAGATATAGAAAATGGCGATGTTGATCCAATCCGGGGATTTCCCAAACACACCGTTGTAGGTGTAAAACAGCACCGGGATCAGTGCCAGTCCCAGCAGAATTTCCGCCAGTTTGACACACCAGTAGTTGTTCTGACCTCTGAAAAATGGTCGCTGAGCCAGCGCAAAGAGAAACAGTGGCCAGAACAGCAACTTCATATGCTCCCAGGTGGATTCGTTAACTCCTGAGAAAGGAGAAACCAGGATGCTTCCGCCTGCCCAATCGTATAAAAAATGCAGGATCGTGCCACCAAAAGTAACGAGAGCAAATCCTGCTGCCTGCCAAAGAATTGACCGTTGTTTCATAGTCCCACCTCACCTGTATGATACAAGCAGTTTATGTGTGGAGTGCCGTCATTTGCACCGCTATAAACAAAGAAAAGTCTTTTCGCATATCGCCAGATGTGATAGAATAAGTGCAAAGGAAGTGATACCATGATCCAAAACTTTGAAGATTTCTGCCGGGAGCTGAATGCCTGCGGTTTTTCCATGGGTGGCGGCAATGCCAAGGGTATCTTTGCGCTGATTGACTATGACTGGCTGAATCAAGACATGCTTGACACCCCAGTAAAGTGGCACTGCGGTGACCCGGAAGTCGATCCCTGGGAATGGCGGATGCGGGTGTTGGAGGAACGGTCTGACATCGCCTACTCCAAGGTGTTCTTCAAGACCAGCGGCTTTATTACCAAGGACTGGTATCCCTATTTCTATGCTGTCCGCAGGAACGGTGAGACTTTCGAGGAAGCCTATGAGCGGGGCGGCATTAGCCACACCGCAAAGCGGATCTATGATATCGTGCGGGATGGCTATGTGGCGCTCCATGAGATCAAGGCCCTGGGCGGCTTCGGCAAAGAGGACAAGTCGAGCTTTGACCGGGCACTGGTGGAGCTGCAAATGGGCATGTTCATCACCATGACCGGCCGGAAGCAAAAGAAAAACAAGTACGGGATCGAATACGGTTGGAACAGCACCGTGTTTACCACCGTGGAGAATTTCTGGGCAGAGCGTGATTTCGAGATCCCAGAGCTGGATGCCGAAGAAAGCTATGAGAAGATCCGGCATCAGATCCTTCTGCTGAATCCCACGGCGGAGGAAAAAATCATTCGGAAGTTTATTAAGGGATAAGTGAAATGATTGTTAGAAATGCAGAATTCGAAGATATGAAGCAGTTGGGACATATCATGTCGATGTCTTTCCGGACTACCTTTGCGGATTTTGTGTCGCAGCAGACCATGGATGCTTGCGCGCAGGAAGATAACTGCGCTGCAATGTTGGAGTGTATCTATCAGGAAGGAAAAATGCACTTTCTGATTGGTGAGAACAGTGGTATGCTGGTCTGGCAAAAAGTGAAAGATTCCGTAGAAATCGTCGCCATTCATTCATTGCCGGAAAGCTGGGGTACAGACTTGGGCCATGCCATGTTGGAGGAAGCTCTGAAACAGATCGGCAATCAGCCGGTTTTCCTCTGGGCGTTCAAGGAGAACAAACGGGCGCGCCGCTTCTATGAAAAGCACGGTTTCCGCTGGAATGGCTCCGAGCGTGTCAGCGAGTTTGACGGCGCATTGGAAGTGCGGTATGTGAAGGGGTAACACGATGAAGAAACTAGTTTTTCTCCTTCTGGCGGTGATGCTTCTGACTGCCTGTGGGCAAGATACAGAAAATGACCAGGGGGCGGTATATGTGAACATCACGGCAGAGAAAGCAAAGGAAATCATGGACAGCGAGGAAGGATACATTATCCTCGATGTGCGGACACAGGAAGAATACGATCAGGGACACATCCCAGGTGCTATCGTGATCTCTCATGAGGAAATCGCAGAAAAGGCAGAGGAAGTGCTGACGGACAAGGATCAGTTGATCCTCGTTTACTGCCGCAGCGGTCGCCGCAGCAAACTGGCAGCGGAAGCATTGGTAGAACTGGGCTATACCAATATCAAGGAATTCGGTGGTATCATCGACTGGCCCTATGAGGTGGAATGACTATGTTGTACAATGCGAAAAACGGCACATTGAAGATCGGCGGCACGACCATGGACTACATCCGTTTTGGAACCGGTACGCGGATCCTTATGATGCTTCCTGGCCTGGGTGATGGCCTGCGCTCCATGAAAGGTACGGCGCTTCCTATGGCGTTCATGTACCGGGAGTTCGCAAAGGATTTTACGGTCTATGCCTTCAGCCGCAAAAATGTGCTGCCCGAGGGTTATACCACCCGAGATATGGCCAGGGATCAGGCGGAAGCTATGGGGCAGTTGGGCATCGAATGCGCAGATATCTTCGGCGTGTCCATGGGCGGAATGATCGCACAGCACCTTGCCATCGATTACCCGGAAAAGGTAGGGAAGCTAATCCTGACCGTCACTTCCGCCAGACCCAATCCGATCCTGGCAGAATCCATTGCCGAATGGGTGTCCTGCGCCAAGCGGGATGACCACACCGCGCTGATGGACAGCAATCTGCGGCGTATCTATTCGGATGACTATTACAGTAAGAATAAGTGGCTGGTGCCGATCATGGGCAAGCTGACAAAGCCAAAATCCTATGACCGCTTCTTCGTCCAGGCAGATGCCTGCCTGACCCACGATGCCTATGAAAGCCTGAAGCAAATCAAGGCTCCGACACTGGTCATCGGCGGCGAAAAAGACCTCTCCCTGGGCGGCAATGCATCTAGAGAAATTGCCGCAAAGATCCCCGCTGCCGAACTTCACATGTACGCAGAATGGGGCCACGGCCTATATGAAGAAGCAAAGGACTTTAACCGAGTGGTGCTTGACTTTTTGAGGATATAACCCTTGACTCTCCTCTTAGGGGATAGATTACGATAAGACTGGGCGGTGACGAAGATGGGGGTCGGTAACGAGAGGATCAGCTTCCGTGTTCTGCCTGCGACCAAGGCCATCTGCATCTACCACAAGGGTGCCTATGACCGACTTGGGGAGGATATCTACCGCTACGACCTGGAAAACGGCTACAGAGGACGGGACTGCACCGGGAATGCTACATCGACGGCATTCGGAACGAGGAAAACGTAGAAGACTGGCTGACGGAGATGCAACTGCCGGTTAAATAATGCGGTTAATCCCGGAATTGCAATTCCGGGATTGATATGTTTGGACCTTTTTCAAAGCGCAGCTACACTTTTGGTGGCAAGTGAAGTCGTGGTAAGGGATACTGTAAATGTGTTCCATATACGTAAACAATCTCCACATAAATCGTGCGGATTGAAAAATTTTAATATGGTTCAGTACCTCGATTACATCGGACACCTGTATATGTCAGAGCCCGCAGCTCCTATCGAGCTGCGGGCTTTAACATATTTATGTAATTACAGATTAATGAATGCTGCTTTGCCGGGATATTGTGCTTGGCTGCCCAGCTCCTCCTCGATGCGAAGAAGCTGATTATACTTGGCAACACGGTCGCTACGGCTGGGGGCGCCGCTTTTGATCTGTCCTGCGTTCAGAGCGACAGCCAGATCCGCAATGGTGGTATCCTCCGTCTCACCGGATCGGTGGGAGATGATGGCCGTATAGCCTGCACGATTTGCCATTGCGATGGCATCCAGGGTTTCCGTCAGGGTGCCAATCTGATTCACTTTAATCAGAATGGAATTGCCGATTCCCATTTCGATGCCTTGCTTCAGTCGCTGGGTATTGGTAACAAAGAGGTCGTCACCGACAAGCTGAATTTGTTTGCCCAGAGCCTTGGTGAGCATCTCCCAGCCTTCCCAGTCGGTCTCGGCCATGCCGTCTTCCAGGGAAATGATGGGATACTTTTCTGCTAATCTCTTCCACATCTGCACCATCTGCTTTTTGCTCAGAACCTTTCCTGCCTTGGGCAGACGGTAGACCCCTTGTTCTTCCTCATACCACTCAGAGGAAGCGGCGTCGATGGCGATCATGAAATCGTCACCGGGCTTGTATCCGGCTCTTTCGATAGCTGCAACAATGAGGGCAAGAGCGTCCTCGTCCTTCTTAAGCATGGGGGCATAGCCGCCTTCGTCGCCCACACCGGTCACCGGGATCTTGCTTTCCTTGAGAATGACTTTCAGCATGTGGAAGACCTCGGCGCACCGACGCAGAGCTTCCTTCCAGCTTCCTGCGGAAATGGGCATGATCATGAACTCCTGGATGTCCACGTTGTTGGAAGCATGAGCGCCGCCATTGAGGATGTTCATCATGGGTACAGGGAGCGTCTTTGCGTTCATGCCGCCTACATAGCGGTACAGGCTGATACCTTGGGATGCAGCTGCAGCCTTGGCACAGGCGAGGGACACACCCAGAATGGCATTGGCACCCAGTCGGCTCTTGTTGGGGGTTCCGTCCAGATCCATCATAATTTCGTCGATACGGGTTTGTTCCAGTACATTTTTGCCGATCAGGGCAGGGGCGATTTCGCTGTGGATATTCTCCACTGCCTTGGAAACACCCTTTCCAAGATAACGGCCTTGATCCCCGTCCCGAAGCTCATGTGCTTCGTAAATACCGGTGGATGCGCCGGAGGGGACAGAGGCCCGGCCGATGATCCCGCTCTCCAGAGTCACCTCCACTTCCACAGTGGGGTTTCCACGGGAATCCAGAATTTCTCGACCAATGATATTTTGAATGATATGATTCTGTTTCATAGAAATCTCTCCGATCTGAATTATAAAACCATAAGTAAAGTGCCTACCGCGATCAGGACACAGCCAACGATGGACTTGGGGGTGAATTGCTCATGTAAAATCAGTGCAGCCAGTATCATCGTAATCACAACACTGAGCTTGTCGATGGGAACCACTTTGGAAGCCTCACCCAACTGAAGTGCCTTGTAATAGCAAAGCCAGGAAGCCCCTGTAGCAAGACCGGATAAAACCAAGAACACCCAGCTTCTTCTGGAAATCTCAGTGATTCCTTCCTGTGCATTGGTGAGGAACACCATGCCCCAGGACATAACCAATACAACAACGGTACGAATGGCGGTTGCAAGATTGGAATTGACCCCGTCAATACCGATCTTCGCCAGGATGGAGGTAAGCGCTGCGAAAATAGAAGAAGCCAAGGCAAGAATAAACCACATATAGTTGTCCCCCTTTATTTATCTTTCTG
>JAGBEM010000059.1 GCA_017936985.1 Oscillospiraceae bacterium | reverse complement strand
CGGCAACCTCCGTGTCCCCCTCGGTGACCTCTGCCTTCCAGGGATGCTTGCCCTTGGCATCCAGCTTGTTACGGCGCATGATGGTACCTTCGATGGTGGGCGTAGAGAACGTAATGCTGTCACCCTTGGTGGCAAGGTTGGTGGCGGGAATACCGAATTTTACCTTGTAAAGCCAGTAATACTTGTATTTGCCGTTGGCCTTTTTCGCTCGGAAACCAACAGCAACGGGAGTGCCGCCATCCTCGGATGTAGAAATCAGCACATGGTTATCGTCAATGGTGGCGCCGGTGAGGTCGGATGCAACGGTGGAGCCGATATCATCAATGCCCAGAGCCAGCGTACCGTTTTTGAACTCCTTCACAATCTCTGCTGCGCCGTCATCAGCATACAGGATCGCTTCTGCCAGTTCCACGGACAGTTCCGCAGAGATGGCCTTTGCCAGAGGAGTGGGAGTTGCATAGGTTTCTTCACCGTTTTCACCCTCGGTGATTTTTGCATAGTACAGACGGTCGAGACCAATCGTAGCCATAAATCATTCCTCCATTTCGTAGTGTTTTGCCACGTCAATGGCATAGTGGTGGAAACCAGTATCATCTTCATGACCGATATACCGTCTGTCGGTAATCGTCATCTCTGCACTCAGTACAGCGCAGATGATCTGGTTTTTCATTTTCGTATAATTACCCTTATCAAAAAGGGAGATGCGGGCTGCCTGGATGTCCACTCTCGGCTGGTTGTCGGCATGAAGGTCGAACTCATCAGCCAGAGGCGTAACAACTGCATACCTGTCGGGAGGGGTGTCGGAGAAGACACCTGTTTCCACAGGCAGTAGCGGGGGCAGGATCGCATTCAATTCTGTGAGCAAACTCATAATTTTGCGACCTCTCTTTCCAGAACTTCTTTCATGACCCGCTGGCATTCTTTTCTGCTTTGGGTCTGGGCGGGCTTCATAAAGGGTTTGGGTGACTGACCGCTTTTGCCGTACTCCAGAACAGAGGCAAGCATAGCGTTGCTCTTGCCGTCGGAGCGCGGCTCGGAAAAGCCAATTTTGACATTGGAGTTGCCATTGCGGTCGATCTTTACAGGTGTCATACCCAAGGAATCCACCAGTTCACCAGTGGAACGGGAGTCATATTTTGTCCCGCTGCCGATAGATGCTTCCAGGTTGCTGCGAACCTTGTCAAGAACGACATCGCCACCGGCCTTCAATGCCATTGCAGCGATTTCGTCCGTCTTCTCCCCGAGCCTGGACAGTTTGGTGAGCAGTTCGTCCGGCATTTTTACCGTTGCTTTAGCCACTGGCCTTGACCTCCTTTGCCAGAACCTCTACATACATTCCGCGCCCTTTCACATCTTCCACGGATGTGATTTCAAAGCGGTTATTTCCGCAGACAATCACCATTTCTGTGGTGACCTTCAGCCCAGGAAAGTAGCGAAAACGAAAAAGGTCGGTGGCATCAGTGAACGATGCACGGTTTGCCCACCGCTCACTCCCGTGCCGCCCCTCTCTGTATACACGGACAGAAGCGAGGACTTCATCCTTCGTAGTGGTGAAGCCCTCGCTGTCCTTGACTGTTTTTGTGATGATAATATCTGCAAAGCCGTTCATTTTTCCGAAACTCATGGTCACACCTTCCATTCCCGGTCAAGCCGAAGCAGAAGATTGACTGTGTTCCTGACCTGCTGACCAGCTTGCACATTATCTGCAAAGAATCCGCCCGTGCTGCCGTCCCTGGATTCATAGAAGTGGGATGTCAGCATAATCACTGCCTGTTCGGTAGTAGGTGGCATAGGGTTGGAGAGATAATACCCAGCCGGAATATGCTGGTAGCTTTCCGCATAAGAGATGGCGGCGGTGATGTAGTTCGCCAACAGGCCATCATCCTCGGAATGCTCCAGAATCAAATTTTGTTTGACCTTCAAGAGAAGTTCTACCATCACCGCCGCCTCCTTTCATTAGGCGCTCTTCTGCTGGAGAACCTTAATGGTCTCAGGCAGAGTCAGCTTGCCGTCAACACGCTGAGAGCCGACAAAACCGATCTGGCCGGTGGCGGCATACAGTTCATTGAGACGCTTGAAGGAACGACCCTGGCGGTCGGCAATCCAGTAATACTTGAAGTCACCGAACGCGATGGACTTGGCACCAGCTGCCACGGCAGGCATATACGCAGAAGTGTACACGGGTCTGCCCAGCAAAGTATCGGGAGTACCGGCAGTCAGAGCAGGCTGCCACAGATACTGACCAGTCTGATCCTTCAGCTTGCGCACGGCCTTGACAGTGGCATCATTCATGACCCACACAGCGTTTTTGCGGTAAGGAGCCTTCAGAGAATAGAACAGATCCATGAGTTCATCGGCAGTGATCGCGGTTGCGGAAGCAGCGGTAACACCGACTTCGGCACCGCCGGTCTCAGCCAGAATGCCCAGAGGCTTACCGACACCATCACCATTGAAGAAGGAGTCCTCTTCACGTGCGCCGATACGGCGTGCAAACTCACGGGCAATGTATGCTTCCAGGTCAAAGACGGAATCGTTGATGAGTTCCTCAGAAACCTTGATAGTAGTACCCAGCTTATTTGCACCGATGGTCACCTGGGAGAAGGTGTCATCGCTCTCCTCGTAGGGACCCTCCTCATCAATCCAGTTGGCAGTACCCTTGGATGCCACCACGGGGATCTTGCGCTCACCGCTGGAAGTGTTGATGATACGAGCCAGCTTACGGAAGATGTTCTCCTCTTCCAGAGCCTCAACCAGGGTGCGCTCATATTCATCGGGGACGAGATAGCCGCCCTCGGAGTCCACGCCAACCTGAAGAGCATTGACCACCTGGGGCATGGGTGTCTTGGAACGCATTACATTCCAGAAGTTAGACTTGTATTCATCGGCGGCACGACCAGTCTTGGTATCGCCGTCCTTTGCGGTCATGGGCTTGCTGGTGATGGGAGAAGAGACAGGCTTAGAGAGTTCGGCATCAATGGCCTCACGGCGCTCCATACGCTTGATCTCGTTGGTGATAGCGGCCAGTTCCTTTTCCATGCCAGCATAAGTGGCATCGTCTTCGGCAGACAGAAGACCCTTACCGTCGCGGTGGGTGTCCAGGAAACCGTCCATAGTAGCGAGCAGTTTGGTGCGCTTATCGCGCATTTCGATAATAGTCATAATCAGTTACCTCCGTATCAGATGTAGTTTTTGATGTTGTTCAAATTCGCTCTGAGTTCATCAACAGAACGACCCGTGCGCTCCTGCACGGTGGGTTTGGGTTCTATGGCGCATTTGTGGGCAATCTTATCCATGAGGGAATTGACCACATTGGCCTTGGAGTACAACATGGAAACCGCAGGCGTGTCCACTTCCTCGGTATCGCCGGAACGCTTGATGACCTCATCGGCAAAGCCGAGTTCCACAGCCTTGTTTGCGTCCATCCAGGTTTCGGCATCCATAAGGTGGGACAGCTTTGCGCGGGACAGCCCGGTCTTGATCTCGTAGGCATTGAT
>JAGBEM010000058.1 GCA_017936985.1 Oscillospiraceae bacterium | reverse complement strand
TGGTGTTTGCGGTGCTGGGCGGTACTTCCAGCCGGTTTACAAAGGCCGAATTCGACGCCAACGGCGCATTGAAGCGCCAGGACGTGATCACCATGGACTGCGGTGAGAATGTGGACGATGCTCATCTGCGGCTGCCTGGCGGTCAGCTTGAACTTCTGAAAAAGCTCAAGGAAGTCGGCACCAAGGTCGTCACGATCCTGATCGGCGGCAGGCCTTATGAAATGGATGAGATCCATGCCAATTCCGATGCTGTCCTGTGCGCCTTCTATCCCGGCTTGACCGGCGGTGAAGCACTGGCAAAGCTGATCTTTGGCGCTGCGGAGCCTGCAGGTCGTCTGCCTGTATCCATGCCTGACCATGTGGGTCAGCTGCCGGTATACTATAATGCCAAGGACTCCTACCGTCCTATGCGTTATTATAACTCCAAGAAGCCGCCCCGCTATCGCTTTGGCTGCGGTTTGAGCTACACCCACTTCAGTTGGTCTCTGGTAGAATCTCCTGCTGACGATATGTGGAGCGTTACCGCAACAGTCTGCAATGATGGCGAGCGTCCCGGCTGGGTAGTTCCCCAGCTGTATATCCACCGGACCCAGGGCGTGGTCACCTCCCGCATCCGCCAGCTGTGTGGCTTTGACAAGCTGTACCTGCTGCCTGGTGAGGAGAAGACTTTCACCATTGAGATCCCCGCGGAAAGTCTGCAGCAGTGGGATGCATCCATGAAGCCCCTTTGCCCCCATGGCAAAATTGAATGGTTCCTGGGTGACTCCGGCGAGGAGATTTTTACCGGAAGCTTCAATGTATAAACAAAAACCTGCCGTACAGTTGTACGGCAGGTTTTTTTATGTATTTCGTTTATTCTTCCAGGTTTTCTTCCTCTTCCGTTTCTTCTTCGGATTCCTGGTTGTTTTTCTGCACGCTGGGACTTTCCAGGATGCCATAAATGGGTTTCAGCACCAGGTTTGCCAGATAGCACAGGAAAGCAAATCCGAATATGACCCAGAAAATCATGGTCTTCATAAACGCTTCCAGAGAAATGAGGGGCAGAACAAAGGGGACTGCAGTAAAGAGGATCAGCAGGGGAGTCAGCAGAAGCCTGGTGATGGCCAGAATGCCGGCGTTCTTTACGTGTTCCCGGAGGGAATTGTCATATCTGGTGATGAGGGGGAACAGGTATACCACCAGACCAGAGGCAATAACAGCCAGAATGATCATCAAAACCAACATCACGGTGGCGAGAGCGCCGGTGAAGACGTTGGTGATCAGCAACCAGTAGCAGAACAGACTGGCGGCGACCACTACGACGCACAGCCAAACAGCGGTGGCCTGTTTAAAGCTGTTCTTGAAACCGGTCCAATACAGGTTCCAGATGCCCCGCTCATCGCCGGTGACGATGGCCTGGCAAACCTTCATCATGCCGCAAATGGCAGCGCCAACTGTGACCACGGGAATGCAGCTGATGATGAACAGCAGATTAACGATCATCAGATCGCAGGCCCGGCTGAGAAGCTGGACCAGGGGGTTCTCGAGACTGAATAAGTTTTTCATGGGGATCCTCCTTAGGATAATGTGGATTGCTGCTATGTATTTCCTGCATGTCGGTTAGAGTATACCAGCCGGTTCCTCCACCGTATTATGAATGTCATCGAATTGCCGCAGGGAACTGGGTGAGACACCGAAGTAATCACGGAATTGGGTGTAGAAATTATTAAGCTGTGAATAACCTACCATACCTGCGATGACGGAGATCTTTTCGCGGGTATTGATAATAAGCCGTTTTGCCTCCAGCATGCGGTATGCCATCAGATACTCGGAGTATTTCATACCCGTGTCCTTCAAAAAGATACGGCCTATGTACTTGCTGCTCATATTGAAAGATTCGGCGATACTGATCAGCGAGGGGGAGTGGTTATAATTACTCCGGACGAACAGGATTATCTTGTTGGTGATTTTAGAGAAACAGGAATATTCCTTCTGCAGAACCGGATCAAGCTCCTGCTTGGAGGCAGTGCGCTCCGGCAGCGTGCCGTGAAGCTCATTTACTACGATCCGTTCCACAAAGGCCCTTAATTCCTTGACATTTACCGGTTTGTGCAGATAATCCTGGGCGCAGGCCTGCATGGATCTGCGGATGTAATAGGGATCGTCCAGATCGGAGATCATGCAGAAAATGGTTTTTATACCCATGGAACGCAGATGAGCGGCCAGATCATACCCCCATTGATCTCCCAATTTGATGTCTGAAATAGCCACATGGGGCTGCATATCGATGGCTTTGCTGACAGCATCACCAAAGGAATAGGCGGTCATCACGCAGCTGAAACCGTAACGGGACCAATCCAGAAGATTTCGTATATTATGGCATGAAACCGGGTTGGTATCGACGATCAGCAGTCTGTACATGATTAGGATCTCCTTGCTCTGTCTGAATGGAAAGATGGAAGCGGTTCCCGTCACAGGGGACCGCTTCCTGCTTTTTAAGCCAGGGTAGCCAGTACCTTGCGGATGCGCTCCTCAGAACGCTCCTTGCCCAGGATCTGCATCACAGTGTACAGATCGGGGGAGTTGGTCTTGCCGGTAACGGCTTGCCGCAGGAAGGTGGAAATATCGGCCACAGTTCCGGGGAATGCGGTGGGATCAGCCTTGTAGGCCTTCATATCAGTGGTGAAGCCCATGTCGGTGGTGATGGTCTTGACCTTCTCGAACCAAACCTGAGCGTCGTCAGCGGGATCGTACACCGCCAGGAACCGGTTCAGCGCGTCGGCAATAACGGCCTTGTCAAACTTTTCGTCAAAGACAGGGGATTCCAGATACTCGTCGTAGAAGAAGCCCATATAATCCTTGGCATCCTTCCAGACGGCCAGATCTTTGCGGGGTTTCTTGCCGCCGCGGCCAATGGCCAGAATGGAAACGGCATAGTCCCGGTCGGATGCTAGCTTTGCGCCAAAGTCGGCGTCAAACTCCTGGGCCCAGGCCAGCAGAAGTTCATAAACTTCCTCTGCGTCCATCCGGGAGATCACGTTCTTGGAAACGTCGGTGAGCTTGGCATAGTCAAACAGAGAGCCGGCGGGGTTCAACTTCTTGGGGTTGAACTTGAAAGCGGTAGCGTCAGCGTTGGGCTCTGCCCGGCGCCAGTCCTCAAAGTTGGAGTTGAGAATGGTGATTACATACTCGTAAACGGCCTTGATGGGGA
>JAGBEM010000057.1 GCA_017936985.1 Oscillospiraceae bacterium | reverse complement strand
CCGCACCCCCGTTGAGAAAGCTCTCTGGGCGTGCGCTGCATCGTACAATCCATGCCGGCTCTCTTCAGCGCCCGTTCTGCTTTTTGCGCAAAAGTCACCGAGCGGAAAGTGATATAATAATATTTCATACTGATCCCCTCCGGCACAGCCTATGCTTTCTTTGTCGAAAAGGTTCGTAAAACGCACAAAAACCGCCCGAAGGCGGTTTTTGATCCATTATTCCTCCAGCAGGCACACCGCATGACAGGACATGCCGTCCAAATTGCCGGTAAAGCCCAGATGTTCTTCCGTCGTTGCCTTGACATTGACCCGGCTGACATCGATCTGCAGCTTCGCCGCAACATTTTCCATCATCTGCGGAATGTAAGGCTTCAGTTTCGGCGCCTGGGCAATCATCGTCACGTCCACATTGCTAACCCGGTAACCGGCATCGGCGATCTTCTGCGCCACGCATCCCAACAGTTCCATAGAATCCGCGCCTTTGTAGCGCATATCCGTATCCGGAAAGTGATAACCAATATCCCGCAGCCCGGCAGCGCCCAGAAGCGCGTCCATAACTGCGTGTAATAGCACATCTGCATCGCTGTGTCCGTCCAGACCCACATGGTGGGGAATGTGAACACCGCCCAGGATCAGGGCTCTGCCCTCCACCAATCGATGCACATCGTAACCATGTCCGATTCTCATTGCATTTCCTCCAGCAGCAATTCTGCAATTTTCAGATCCATCGGCGTGGTGACCTTAATGTTTCTTTCGTCACCTTCCACCATCCGTACAGTCATACCCAGCAATTCTACAGCCGAGCAGTCATCGGTAATGTTTGCACCATTCTTTTCTGCCTCCGCAAGGGCACAGGTCAGCAGATCCCGGTCAAATACCTGGGGCGTTTGCACCGCTTGTAGCGCACTGCGGTCCGGTGTCGCGGTAACGATACCGCCACGAACCACCTTAATGGTATCTTTCACCGGGATCGCCGGGGCCGCCGCGCCATAGGTATGGGCAGCCCGGACAGTCCGGTCAATGACCTGCCAGGTGATCAGCGGTCTTGCGCCATCCTGAATGGCCGCCAGCTCCATTTTGTCAGACAGCACACACAGTCCACGCTTTACGGATTCCGGACGGCTGCTGCCGCCGACGATCACAGCCCGAACCTTATCAAAATCATGGCACAGATCCGCAATGGGGATCAAAAGGTCCTGTCTTGTGACCACGATGATCTCCTTGATCGCATCGCACTCTTGAAATGTCCGCACAGTGCGGACGATCATCGGCTCACCGCCTAAAGGCGCCATGACCTTATCAATACCGCCCATACGGGATGCCGTACCTGCTGCAACAATCACAGCGCCGCACGGACGCAAAGGCAATGCCTTTCTTGCTGCTTTTGTAAACTTGGAAATATCCATTCTTTTACAGCTCCATTACGAGTTTTTTGTAGAAATCTCCCCGAACCATGAAGTTTTTAAACTGATCAAATGCCGCACAGGCAGGGCTCATCAGTACCACATCCCCCGGCTGGGCGCCTGCCGCAGCCGCCTGAACTGCGGATGCAAAATCGCCGCAGTCTATGATCTCCGGATGGCCCGGGCGGTATTCCGGCGTGTTCTCCACTGACGCACGGATCTTCGCTGCTGTAGCGCCGTTCAGGTAGAGTTTTTTTACATTTCTGCATACTTCCGGGCCCAGAACATCAAAGGGAATATGCTTGTCATAGCCACCGGCAATGAGGATCACTTGCTCCTCAAAGCTATGCAAACCGGCAATGGTACGGCTGGGAGAAGAGGCAATAGAATCGTTGTAAAACCGCACCCCATCCTTAATGCGGACCAGCTCAATACGGTGCTCCACACCCCCAAAAGTCTTCGCCACATGGCGAATCGTTTCGTCGCTGACCATTCCCTCCACCGCCAAAATAGCCGCCATGTAATTCTCTATATTGTGAACACCGGGAATGACAATGTCCGCAGTGTTCAGAACCGGCATGCCGTCACGGACGATCACGCCATTTTCCACCCAAGCATCTGCATTTTTCTGCCGGGAGAAAAACCGGGTCGTACCGTTACCCTGCATAACAGCCGTCAAATCATTATCCGCGTTCAGGATCAGCCTGCCCTGATCATCCTGAAAACGGAAAATATTCTTCTTGGCATCCACATACTCTGCCATATCCTTGTGGACATCCAGGTGGTTGGGAGAAAGATTGGTCACCACAGCCACTCTGGGGCTGCGCTTCATATCCATCAGCTGGAAAGAACTCAGCTCCACCACAGCCACATCGGTTTTCTTCATCTGTCGAACCAACGGCAGCAGCGGTGTACCGATGTTGCCACCCAGCCAAACAGTCTTCCCTTCCGCTTTCAGCATTTCGCTGATGAGGGTTGTCGTGGTCGTCTTGCCATCGGAACCGGTCACCGCCAGAATGTCGCAGGGACAAACCTCGAAGAAGACTTCCATTTCACTGGTGATTTCCGCTCCCCGGCTGCGCAGCAGGTCCAGCGCGGGATTGCCCGGATGCATACCCGGCGTGCGGAATACCACATCTGCCTGCAAGCCGTCCAGGTATCCCTCTCCTAAGCGCAGTTTGCAGCCCTGCTGCTCCAATTCCAGAACTTCCGTATCCAATTTTTCCCGTTCCGTGCGGTCACAGCCGGTCACATCGCAGCCAAATCCCAGCAGCAGCCGCACCAGCGGCCGGTTGCTGACACCCAGGCCCAGGACGGCAATGCGCTTACCGCGCAGAGAATTAAAATATGCTTCAAACGGTGTTTGCATAAACAGCACCCCGATCCATGTATTTCTCTATATAGTATATCCTCTGCAGCGCAATTTTGCAAGACATTTGACTTTTCACTTTCTATGCAGTACAATAACGACGCGACCGGGTCGGACAGCCGCGGCTGCAAGCTGAAAAGCTGCAGGTGAGGAAAGTCCGGGCTTCACAGGGCAAGGATAACGGGTAACGCCCGCCGAGGGTGACCTCAGGACAAGTGCAACAGAGATATACCGCCGAAAGGCAAGGGTGAAAAGGTGGGGTAAGAGCCCACCCGGCCCATGGTGACATGGGTTTTACGATGTAAACTCTATCCCGAAGCAACGCCGTGGAGGAACACAAGGTCTGCCCGACCGTTCCGGGGAGGCGGCTGGAACTTGCGAGCAATTGCAAGTCTAGATAGATGGCTGTCAAGACAGAACCCGGCTTATAGACCCGATCGCGCTAAAAAAGCACCGCTCTTTCGAGCGGTGCTTTTTAACATAAGATACAAATTACATTTCTGCCTTTGACCTTTTTCCCCAGCAAAAACCTACAATGCTGACTATCAACAGCAAAATACTAATGATTTGAGATGTCGATACCGTATGCCATGCTCCGCGAATTTCGTCACCGCGAAGCATTTCCAAGAAAAATCGAGACACTGCGTACAGTCCCAGGTATGCAAACAGCAGATTTGTCGCACGCTTCATTTTCTTTTCAT
>JAGBEM010000056.1 GCA_017936985.1 Oscillospiraceae bacterium | reverse complement strand
GGTCACGCCCTGTCAAGGCAAACTGCTGACGCAGGCGGCTGGAGCTTCCAAACTCATAACATCTAGGCTCGGGCACGGCCAAAGTCAGAATGTGTTCACGATTATTTCTTCAAGAGTGGTCTTGACAAGGGGACCATTATATCTCTCAAGGTTCTTCAACTGCTTTGGGGACAAACCTACAACCTTGGAGCGTTATGTGCAAGTGACCAGCAAGTCTCTGGTGGAGGCTGTACAGCGGTTTGAGCAGAGTCACGGAAATGTCGATATCCTCACGCCATTTTGGTGTAGAAATGGTGTGCAAAATAGAGCTTGCTGTCCTACTCTGGCAGCAAGCTCTTTTCTTATTCCGGTATGTGCTGATGGAGTCGGTAGACATAGGGAATGCCGTCCTTCTCCACCGTCAGATACCCCTTATTCACCAAACCATTCAGCACAGCTCTGGTGCCGCTGTCAGACATTTGGAGAATGCCAGCGGCTTTTTTTGTTGTGATTTCCGCGTGGATGCCTGCATGGTTCATCCGCTCCAGCAGCTTCTTCTCAGCCTCTGTGAGAGCATTGGCAGCCAGCGCTGCATCGATCAGGCAGTGCTCAAAGGCATCCATCATGAAGGATACAATGGGAGATAGATCCAGCCATTTGTCCTGGGTACCACTCAGGACTGTCTCAGAATCCGCCAGACTGCTGTAATAGCCGCTGAGTTGGTTGTTGATGGCGCTGGACAGGGGCAGGTTTTTCATCTTCCGATACCCGGCATGGTACAGCTGGGATGCATTCAGGATTCTGGCGGTTCTGCCGTTTCCGTCACAGAAAGGATGCAGATACACAAAGTAGAAATGCGCCACAAAGGAGCGAATCAGGTAATCCACAGAATCCGTTTCTGTGTAAGCAAACCACTGCCCCATAGATTCCGGCAGCTGCGCAGGCTCTGCCGGAACATGGACGATCCGATCTGCCGAGCCGATGACAACCATATCATCCCGGTACAGGGTTCCCCGGCAGTTCTCATTCTCACAAACCCCATCCACCACCTTCTCCCACAGCGTCCGGATATTCTGGGGCGTGATGGGGTGCGCATAGGCGTAATGACTCCCGGCGATGGTGTTCACCACCATGCGGTCATCCTTGGTCTTTGGATTGTCGAAGCATTCCCGCACCCGCTGAACCGTGGTTCTGGCCCCCTCAATGGTGGCAGAGGACCAGGCATCCAGCAGAATGGTATCCCGCGTTCCCCGATGTTCCGGAAGCTGCTGATACAGGGCATCCAGCTCCGCTTCTTTTTTCCGCAGGACCGCCACGCCGGTCAGAAACAGCTTTTCTCCATGAAGCCCGGATAAGGGCAGCTCCAGCCGATCCGTCAGTCTGGTATTCAGTTCCTCCCGGGCATCCGCAATTCCCGCCCGCGCCCGGTATTCCAGTTTCTGAATGGTGTCCCACATAGGCTGTCCCCCCCTGTTTTTGAGGATAGTGTACCACAAAAGAGCGATGCTGTCTATTCTGACTTGGCATTACACGCGCTTGCGTCCAAACAACCAGAAAGGCTTCTTTTTCAGCCCCAGATAATCCAGCCTGCTTTCAATGGCACCATAGGTTCTGCCATGCTCTTTTGCAATATCGGCAATTTTCACTTTCGATGCAAATTCATCCCGCAGTTTATCATCCTCTATCTCCGTCCAGGGTTTTCCTGCATTTCGGTTTGGAATTTGCTCCGTCTTTTTCTTCTCGGATGTTGCCTCCAACAGTGTGAATAGTGCGCGGATGACATCCGGCGAATTGTACACGCTGTCCGCCGGGAGGAGTTCGCCGGTGGTCGGATCCAAGCCATCTGCCAACGTCCTCGCAATTTCTCTTGCTCTGATAATGTCCATACTATCCCCCATATTAAGTTGCTACTGCCTTGGTGTTAATTCTATTAACCAGAACTCGCTATGTCAGATTTATTGGGTAAACAGGTTTTCGCGCAGGTATTTATGATAGGCGCGCTTCAGCTTTTCTTCGGCTGCTACTTGATCATATGTACCGTCTAAGACAGAGTGTACAATAGAACGAAACAGCTTTTGATCGCATATCTGCACAGGAAGGTGTTGCTCATATACTTTAGTAATCATCTCATCCGTGTATACATCCGCAAAGTCCTTGATGGGGTCGATAATTCCAGGAGCAAACATAATGACCACACTAAACATTTCGCGCATTTCTTTTTGCTTATAGAATCCCCGACGATAATAGTCAGCGTAACGGAGAATACCCACGCCGCTAAAGTCCAGATACAGAACGCGTAGAAGCATTTGTAAAGCCTGCTCGCGCTTACCTTCCTCGTTTAGCAACTGGTACATGAATAAATATTGTGTCCGGCCAAAATCCTGCGGTCCTCTTGACAACTGCTCGTTAAAAATTGCCCACATATTATCATAGTAGCTACGACCAGGAACTTTGCGGGCGTCATACTCTTGCCATCCAATACCCCAGTTTTTGTGCTTGTGGACCATAACATAGTCGGCATGGTCAGCTAAGAAGCTTTGTCCCAAGGCTGAAAGCATGTACAACTTTTCTGGACAGTATTTCTCTATCAAGGAGGTATCTGCGTTATTTGCAATGCGCCAAACAAGTGCATCCTTTTTACCTGTCGTGGATTCTCCAAGCGCAGAAAGAATTTCTTTCAGATCTGTGACTTTTAGCGAATTTAATGTCTGCTCAACAGAAGCCTCAGTAAAATAACCTTCGGCAATAAGACCTCTGTGGTACTTTGAAGGATTCCGGATCCCACACTCATACAGAAAGTATCTAGCATAGCTATCATTAGCCCGAATCGGGGCAGCTTTGCTGTGTGCCCACAGGAATATCGTCTTTGCGTAATCGCCTTGCAACGGTGGAATGTCAGGATCGTTATGAACAAACTCTGTTTTAGCTGTAACCGTGATATTAACCGAAGGTTGTATATTATCTTTCTTTTTGAATATGTTGGAAAAAAAGCCCACTATTTCACCCCTTTATTCGTCATCACCGAAGAATATATTACTCTTTTGTGCTGCTCTACAAAATACATCATCACTAATAGAATAGCGTAGTTCTAAAAGCTGATTACGTTTGAATTGTATTGGACATGTATCGACCATCATGTTTAATACAGCGATGTCTACACAGCCGTTCATTGCGATTATATTGTTCGGGTCAAATCTGATGCCTGTCTCCAATGCCATCTGAGTCAATTCATTGCAGAAGGCTTCATATACTACATTCTTTACAATTTCACAGACATCATTTTGTGTTGCTAATGCCAGACCGTTTTGTAAATTGTGGAGCATTAGTAGCGCACCATCTTCTGTTACATAATCAGCAATGCGGGCAATTTGAGAAAGTGTGAATTTTGCACCGGCTCTCTGGGCTTTTTGCAGCATAGCAAAAGCTGCCTCTTCGTGTTCAAATTCCGCTATCGCATTACATACTCTCTCAGAATCATTAAGTCCGCTTATATTTTCAAGACTTTCAACCAAAAGTACCGCACCTTGCTCACTCAGATAGCATTCGATTTCTGACAGCTGATCCACTGTGAATTGCATCCCAAACCCCAAGGCCTTTTTAAGTAGTTTTAATGCACTCAGTTCATTTCCTTGGCACTGGATAGCTTCAATTACCTCGTCAGTTTTCCCTATATTTGTAAGGGATGAGATTTTCTGAGTCAGTGTACTATCTGCCCACTCCCCAATTTTGCTATAATAGTATCCCCAAGTAATCCCCTTCCTTTCGGATAAAGGTAAAGTTGAGGGAGTGGGCGTGACTAAGGGTTTGATAGAAAGGTTTTCATTGTAGCTTCAGCGCAGGCAGTGCCATCGGCAGAGAGAACATAAGTGCCATTTGTACCGCGGGTGATTCTCCCCTGACCCTCGGCGTATCGAATACCCAACGCCAGCTGAGACAGTACATTGCCGCCCAGTCGGGTATAGCCCAGCTTCTTGGCAGTCTCACGGAGCAAATCCTCCTGTGCCATACTAACCTGTTCATACAGGACAGTATAAATGGCATTGGCGACTTCCTGTACAGGAATATCCCGTACATCCCGGCGGTTTTCACCGTCGCCGCTGACACGGAATCCAACATAGGCATCGGGATTCTGATCCTGCCTCCAGTAGAATACAACGTCGTCCTGCTGCGTAGTCTTGGGACTCATCTTCCGCAGAATCGTTCCCATATGCCCCTGGATTCTGCTGCCTGCACGGGCAATGCCGTAGCTTTGAACCACTCTCCTAACGAGTGTAGTCTGACTGACAGGCGCCTCTGCATCGATTACCAATGCAATTTTCCTTTGGATATCCCGGATGTACTGCGGTTCGGTAAACAAATCTGAGGGCAGGAATTTTACAGGTACGATTGCAGCCTTGTAAATCGGCGCAGATTTTACCATAGCAGGTGCTGGCTCAGATGCATTGCTCTGCAGCTTGACTGCCATGTCTTCAGGAATGACTACTTCCGGCGCGGGAGCAACTTCCGCCACACCGCTTTGAATCTCCTGCAGCTTACTCAAAATCCGGTTCAGTTCCTTTTGGCGATTATCCCACCAATCCATGCACCAAACCCGCAGAATCTTCCAGCCCAGGCCGTTCAGAACACTGATTTGGGCGATCTCCCGGTCACGGGTAGTCTTGGCTGTGCCATATCCGTTTCCATCCAGCAGAATACCCAGTATATACTCCTCGGGATTCTCTGGATCAATCACACCGATATCAATGCGGTACTCAGACCGACCAACAGAAAGGTCTGTCTCATAACCCTTTTCTTTCAAAGCCTTACAGATAGCGGTGGCAATGCCGTCATGGCTTTCCCGTTTTGTTTGCAGACCCGCTTCTTCCAGTGCCAGTGATCTGCCTTCCGCATATTCCAGGAAGCTCCGCAGGACGGCGACACCCTCTGCTTTGGTGCGGTTCAAATCCAACTGCTCAGAGCGCAAGGTGGAGAAGACCATCATTTCACACCGGGCACGGGATACTGCAACATTCAGCCGCCGCCAACCGCCGTCACGGTTCAGCGGGCCAAAGTTCATGTAAACCT
Organism: Oscillospiraceae bacterium; assembly: GCA_017936985.1. The sequence goes on along the minus strand of JAGBEM010000056.1, from coordinate 2,737 downwards.
TGCCATTTTCATCTGGGCCAAAGCCAATGGAGAACAGAATCACATCCCGTTCATCGCCCTGAACATTTTCCAGGTTTTTAATAAACAGCGGCTCTTCTGCACCGTAGACCCATTTTTCCAGCTGGGCATCCTGCGTGCAGGCTTCGTTCAGCAAGTCATCAATGAGATGCTGTTGGGAAATGTTGAAGGTCACAACACCAAGGCTTTGCTTAGACAGTTCAGGGTCTTTGTATCTGCGCTTGATTTCCGCCACAACCGCTTCGGCTTCTGCTTTGTTTGTACGGGTCTTGCCACGGTCAAATACACCGTCCACATGGATTAGTCTCACCTTGGATTCCCGGTCATTCACAGAGGGGAAAGTAAGCAGCTTGTTTTCATAGAACTGACTGTTGCTGAACGCAATCAGGCTCTCATGGCGGCTGCGGTAATGCCACAGCAGATGGGACTGGGGCATATTCAGCGCAAGGCAATCATCCAGGATGCTCTCCAAGTCTTCTGCTTCCAGATTATCCTCATCTACTGCATTGGTGGCAAAGAAGGAGGTGGGCGGCATCTGCTTGGGGTCACCTACGATAACGGCATCTTTCCCTCTGGCCAAAACACCCACGGCCTTACAGGTGGGCAGCTGAGATGCTTCGTCAAAAACCACAATATCAAAGGGTTCCCGCTTGGGATCTAAGTACTGCGCAGCAGAAATGGGGCTCATAAGCATGCAAGGACAAAGTCTGGGCAGCAGGTTGGGAATCTGGTCAAATAGTTTCCGAATACTGACTCCCCGGCCGCCGCTCTTGATGCACCGCTGCAGAATGCCCAACTCGGAGCTATGGGCAGCTTCCCTGGTGAAATTGGGAACCTTGCTTGCCAGCCGGCAATAGATTTCCTGCTGGGAAAGTCGAGTCCATTCCTTGTCGAGGCGCTTATACTGCTGTATCTTCTCGTTAAACACCGCACCGGAGAATTGACTGAGCGCACCGCTTTCGTCAATGGCATCGGCAATGAGCCCCTGCAGCAGCGCCTTTTTGTAGGCAGCAAGCACATCGATGTCAGCGCCTGTTTCATAGCTTGCAGCCACATTGGCAAGGCCGATTGACTTTGCTTCTGTAGCGGATGCCACATAAGCAATCCACTCTTTGAGTTCATCAGCGTGGTCCAGAATGGTACGGCAAAGGGCAAGCTGACCATCCAGCCAGGATGCTTCCTCCTTCTGGACAATCCCCAAAAGATTATCAAGGTTTGCCTTGGCTTCCTTGAAGGCCGCCATCCCACTCCAGAGGCCATAGACAGCATCCTTGATTTCCGCCTTGCCACCGAAGTTCTGAATCAAATCGAAGCTTCCCCGCAAGCTGTAAAGTGCCTGGGCACTGGCCTGGGCAGTACTGGCAAGCTGAGCAATTTTACTCCAATCTGTTCCTTTCCCGTTATAAAAGGCACCTAAGTCCTGCCCGTATTTCTGGAGCAATTCCTCAGCGGCTTTCCTTTCAGCCTGATAATCCCGCAGAGCCACAATATGAACCCGGAGAGAGTCCTTGTCCATAGGAGTCTTGGCATACGCCGCAACAGTTTTGCTTAGTTTATTCATGCCCATCATTTTCGGCAGGAACCACTTGGAAGAAATCTCCACGAACTGGGCAAACAACTGCCCGCCATCCTGGTCCAAGAAACTGGGATCGAAGTTACTAAGAAGCTGTTGCTCCAGATTGTTTGCCGTGATAGAATGCTGTGCCAGCTTTCCCACTTCCTCAAAATAGAACTGGGGGGAGGTGGTTTTTGCCCAGGCCGCAGGCATATCGTACCAGCAAGCCAGATTATCGGCAATGCTGGACAGCCGCTGCAAATCTTCAAAGCTGGCTGGCTGCTTTTCACCCAGAATCTGAACCAATCTCTGGGTATGGACGCTTATCGTCTGGATTTGGGCAATATACGCATCCACAGTAGCTTTCAGACTGCTGCGGATATTCTGATTGTACTGGGTGCAAGCAACCATCTTCAGCGGATGGCTGCAGGGATGTCCCACTTCCTTCGCGGCGACAATCATCCTTTCCACAGTCAGCTGCTGCTGTTCAATATCCGCCTTTGTGAGACCGCTTATTAAGCTGCGGTCAAAGGGGGCGATTTCTGCTGCATCCCTGTAACGCTCGTAGTCATTGATCAGGGTATATAGAGTGCTGCCGCATTTCTGCAATTTATGAAGCTGCTGAGCATAGGCGTCCAGCTCAGAGCGCATTGCTGCAATTTGCTCTGCCTTGGCAGCATATTCCTCCGCCGTGCGCACTTTTGTGACTTCGGTAGCTTTGCGAAGCTGCTCCAAAACATCCTTCTTCTTGGATTTGTTGGAGTGAAGCTCCAAACAGAACGGTCCAATGCCAATATTCTCAAGGCGTTTCTGCACCACTTCCAGAGCCGCCATCTTCTCCGCCACAAACAGTACGCTTCTTCCTTGCGCCAGCGCATTTGCAATCAGGGAAGTGATGGTCTGGGACTTGCCAGTCCCAGGAGGACCATGAAGCACGAAGCTTTCTCCACTACAGGCCGCCTGTATAGCATAAAGCTGAGAAGCATCTGCGCTCATGGGTAACAGCACATTATTTTCATTGACCTTATCGCCAATCTCCAAAGGCTGGGCATCCCAACAGAGCTTACCTTCGATCAGGCTGCGAACAACCTTGTTCCGCAGCAGGTCATCGGTACGGTTGCGGATATCATTCCACATCACGAATTGGGAGAAGGAGAAAATACC
>JAGBEM010000055.1 GCA_017936985.1 Oscillospiraceae bacterium | reverse complement strand
CCCGGGCCGACAGGCGATCCTGCCGTTTTTGAAAAAGCAGCTCCTGTTTGAAAACAGGGAGGGGGCGCTTGGGTATCCGGTCCTCAACGGAGAAACAGTCATCACTGAGCAGCTGGTGGTGATCCCGGTGCCGGCGGACAGCCGGGTGATCCTGGCTACAGACGGCTATCCGGTGCTGAAGGAGACGCTGGAGGAGAGCGAGGCGGCACTGGAAGCGCTTCTGGAGCGGGACCCCTTCTGCTGTTATGAGAATTTGCAGACCAAGGGTATTCAGCGCGGTAATGTCAGTTTTGACGACAGATGCTATCTGCAGTTTGCGACTTAGGAGCCGGAAACGGCAGGCAAACGAGAAATAGATTCGTAGATCAAGGAGAATCATTATGAAAAAACTGACTTCCCATGAACGGCTGATGCGGATCTTCCGCAATGAGGAAATCGACCGTCCCGCACTGAAACTGTGGGGAGCCGCGCCCAATGCGGACTGGCTGCTCCATGAGAGCTACCGGCCGGTGGCGGAACTGGCGGCGGAAAAGACAGACCTGTTTACCTATGCAGGCGGGTATGATCTGGATGTGTTTGCCGGAGCGGCGATGGCGGATCTGGTGGAGGAACGGATAGAAGCGACAAATGATCCTTTGTGGAAGAATTATATTAAGACCATCCATACCCCAAAAGGCGACCTGACCTTGTGTCATCAGATGTCTGCCGTCGGGGACCCCGGCTATGATGTGGAGCATTATATCAAGGACGAAGACGATATTGAAAAGCTCCTCTCCCTGCCTTATGAAGCGCCCGCAGGACTGACCCGGGATCATTATGACCAATCGGTGGCCTCCATCGGTGACCGGGGCGTAGCCATGATCTCTCTGCCCCATGCGGCTTTCGCGGTGGAATCGCTGATGGGTTCGGAAATGCTGGCTTATCTGAGCGTGGATAACCGGGAACTGGTGGACGAACTCTGCGCCACTTATGCCAAGCGGATCTATGACCACACCAGGAAGATTCTGGAGACGGGCATTGAGCATCCGATTTTTAGCTGGGTAGGTCCGGAATTGTTCCTGCCGCCTCTCATGAGTCCCAAGGATTTCGATGACTTCGTATTGAAGTATGACAAGCCTTTGTGCGACCTAATCCACGAATATGGCGGCTATGTTTGGGTGCATAGTCACGGCAAGGTGGCCAAGTTCATGGATCGGTTTATCGATATGGGCGTGGATGTGCTGAATCCTTTGGAACCCGGCCCCAACGGTGACATTGTGATGTCGGAACTGGTGGAAAAATATAAGGGCCGCATCGGCCTGGAGGGAAACATTGAGATCCAGGAAATATTGCTTTCCTCCCGTGACCGACTGGCGGCGCTGATTGATGAGTGTGTGGAAGCTGGTGAAAAGAGCGGCCGGTTTATCCTCTGCCCCTCGGCAGGCTATATGGAATACGCCCGGCCTACGGAGCAGTATATTGATAATTTGCAGTTCTTCATCCGATACGGCCTGGAGGCTGTGGAGCGGTACAGAAGATAATATGGGAGGGTTCCTATGATCGGATTAGGAACGATCGTCAACACGGCGGCTGTCGTGTTGGGCGGTGGATTAGGTCTGCTGCTGAAAAACGGCATCGCGAAGAAATTCGAGACGATTCTGATGCAGGCGCTGGGTTTGGCAACTGTTTTCATCGGTGCCGGCGGCGTGCTGAAATATATGCTGGTGGTGGAAGATGGGAATATCGCCACCCGCGGGACCATGCTGCTGATCTTCAGCCTGGTAATCGGCTGCATTTTGGGTCAGCTGCTGGATATCGAATCCCAAATGGAGAAGTTGGGGATCAGATTGAAGACGGCGGTTCGGATCAAAAACGACAACCGATTTGTGGAGGGATTTGTGAACACTTCCCTCATAATTTGCGTAGGCGCTATGGCCATTGTGGGAGCCATGGAGGATGGCCTGTCCGGAGACAGCTCCACGCTGATCGCCAAAGCGGTGTTGGATTTTGCGCTGGTGGTCATTCTGGCTTCGACCTACGGCGTGGGCGCGATGTTCTCCGCAATCCCCATTTTTGTATACCAGGGTGCTATTACGGTGATCGCTGCCATGTTCGGCGCAGTGATCAGCGATGTGCTGATCGGAGAACTGTCTTTTGTGGGCAGCGCGCTGATTTTCTGCGTTGGCGTGAATCTGGTGCGGGAAAAGACTTTCCGTGTGGCCAATATGCTGCCTGCGTTGCTGATCCCCATTGTTGTGGAATTGTGGCGTGTGCTTGCAAAATAAAAAGAAATCCAGGGAGATTTGCGCTGTGTTCTTAAGGGATAATCGTAATTAATATGTCGTAGGGCGCAGGCTGTCTCCCGCCGCTAACACAAACAAACGACCGCAGCACCCACGATAGGTGCTGCGGTTAACTATTCGACATATTGGAATATTCTTAACTGTTTGTATCTTCAACGAAAATAGATTCAACATACTTGGATGCATTTTCGACAATAAAGTCTTCTATCATTTCTTTAGACCACAATACATTTCCAAAAATATTTGAATTAGGCTTCAATGTTACTTTCATTCCACTTTGGTGAGAAGAATTTTCGATAATTAACTCATGTTGTGCAACTCCATTGATGTAAGCTTGAGCATAACTTTTGCCATTTCTCCAAACACATATGGACATATTCTCACATAATGAATTGACCATATTGAGTTCTAAATTATTAAAATCCTCAATGTTTGCATAATCTAAAGAGGACATAGGATGACCCCCAAAAACACGATTTAATATTTCGCTGCTTTTTTGTACTTCATCCACCAAAGGAATTCCTCTACCATCATCCATAATTTCCATATAGTTATTTGGCAACAAAGATACGCGGATTTTTGAACAATATCCCTCTTGCATTTCCATAATTGATTCTTTTAGTAATAAGAACACCATCATGTGCATTTCTTCAATTATATTTTTGCTATTCATAATTTCAATACTCCTTTCTTTCATAACACAATAGTTTGGAATTGCATAAGCTACTTTTTGACCTTTTATTACTTTAGGAGAAAATCCAAAAAAACGTTTGAATGACCTAGTAAAACCCTCATGCGATTCAAAGCTATATTGATAAGCAACTTCTAAAATGGTTTTACTTTTTTGTAATGAAGAAAAAGCAAATTGCAATTTACGCATACGAATATAGGAAATAATCGAAATTCCCATTATTTTCGAAAAAATTCTGCTGACATAAAACGGACTATATCCTAATTCATTTGCTATGTCATTCAGCAATAATTTGTCTTCTATATGTTCATCTATAAATGCCAATGCTTTTCCTATTTCAAAATCCCTCATGCAATGCCTCCTTATGTTTAGATGAAGCCTAAACATCTTGTTCACCAAATGCTTCATATTTGGCTTAATAAAATAATACATCATTGTAAGAAACATTTCTTGATAATCTTTGCGCAAATTGCAAAGCAACAAAAAAGGACAATACCTTTCGGTATCATCCTCTGCGTTCGATAAATTCAAGTTTGTAGAATTGATTGTATCACGGATGCAACCAATTATCAATATGCACAGAGTGTTGGCTCTCGGCGGGGTCATGCCCCCGCCCTACGGTAAGCGTACATGGCAAGCCGAGCATCCGGCTGTCCACCGGATGCGTCACCTGGGCAGTTGCCCATACCCACAAATATACAAAAACTGGCAGGCCGTTTTGACCTGCCAGTTGTTTCATGCGTTTTCTCCGTTAAGGACATCACGTTTTAGTCCCTGGATTTTATTATTCGGAGCTTTCGGCGCTGAAGGCAAGCAGGTCGTAGATCACTTCGCGGTCCTTTTCGTCGGCGAGGGGAAGGACGCTCGCCACATCCTCACAGGGATCGTCCTCCCGGGTAGGCGTGAGCCGGGGAGCGCCTGTTCGTAAAACAAAGCGGGAGATGGAATCAATGACGGTCATGAACAGGTGCATTTTCTCCTCGCCGCCGTTGATCGACAGCGCAAACCGGTGATTGGGGCAGTCGGCAGTGATCGTAAGCGTCAGCGGCTCGTTTGCCCGGTAGGAATAGAAGGGGACAACTGCCGTTTGCCGGACGCAAAGCTGGCCTCCGGAGCGCAGGACCATACGAATGCCCGGCGTTCCCTTTTCGTCCTGCAGTTCCAGGTACAGTTCACCCCGGTCGTCCTGGTGGGGCAGGATGGTACAGGTGACGGTCTGTTTCGGCGCGTCGTACAGGATACGCTCTGCCTTGGCGTAATCGTAGCGGTCAAAGTCCCGCAGGCGGAGCACGCCGTTCTCCGCGGTGACCGGCGCCCATTTGGGAGAATACACCGTAAAGGAATCGTACCCCTTTGAAAAATCGGCGCGGAAGGCCCGGGCCGTTTCGGTCCCGGTGATGGGCACCGGGAGGATTGCGATCCATACATCTTCCTTGTTTACCGTGTACGCCAGGCAGACCTGATCCTTGGGCCGTTCAATGCCCTCGGCGATGCCCCGCATATACTGGGGGCCGAAGTCCTTCCAGAAACCACCGAAGCGCATGGGCGGCACCTCGCCGTGGACCAGGCGCATATCGGAAAAGCCGAGGCCGTCGTCGGATGTGGTCACGCACAGAGGCCAGCGGTGGGTGGATTCCATGGTGGGGTCGTAGAACATGGCAAACCTGCCATCATCAGTCTTCTGCGCCCAGACTTTCTGGCCGCTCATCACAAGGGTCGGT
>JAGBEM010000054.1 GCA_017936985.1 Oscillospiraceae bacterium | reverse complement strand
GGGGCTTGCCAGCTCGTGCGAGGTATCCAGAATGGGTTTGAGCAGAGCGCGGGTGAACTTGTTCTTGTGCAGAGGTGCAACCAGCTCGGTGATCGCCCAGGAGCGACCCATGCCTGCGGTCAGCTGCACAAACAGCTTGGCACCGGTCTTATGGATCTCGTCCATAAATTCCTTGAGCTCGTCAAACATCTTGGGATTCTGCCACAGCCACTTGCCCCAGAAGGTATCCCGCAGAGGGGCAATGCCGGGAATGATCAGACCCACATTGTTTTTGGCCCGCTCCAGGAACAGTTTGGCAGCTTCCTTATCAAAGCCGCAGCCGGTCAGCTCGAACCAGCCGAACAGAGAGGTACCGCCCATGGGGCACATGACGATGCGGTTTTTGATCTCCACATTGCCCACTTTCCAGGGGGTAAATAAGGCTTCGTATTTGTTGTCCATACGCACAAAACACTCCTTTTAGCAGTTGTCATTTTCTGTAAAATAACAGTAAAATTGTACTATAACTTTGGTGGGATGTCAACAATTGCCAATTGGCAGTTGCGAAGACAAATTTTATCCTGTATAATCAATTTATCCCCTGCGGAAGGAGCGCGCTATGAAGATTTCACAGGATAAGCTCGGGTACACTGAGCAATTACAATGGGAAGCGTTGGTAGAAAGTACCTTTGACCGGCCAACACCCAAAGCACCCGTCGTCACTGAAAAAGCGGAAGCACAGCCGAAAAAGACTTCCTTCCGCCGCAAAAAATGGCCTTGGGCGGTGCTGGCAGCGCTGATTCTTGTCATTGCCGCGGTGTGTATCGTGCCATCGTTTTTGAAAGACGACGAAGGCGCAGCCTTCCCCGATGAGCTGCTTGTATGCAAGGAAGCGCTGGATCAGTGGCAAGAACTGGACAGCTACAAGATCACCGGAACGTTTTACCGCTATGGTGTCTCCTCCACGGTCGGCACCCAATGGAATCAACAGTATTGGGTATCCGGTGAGGATTGGGTCATGTTCAACAGCGCGTATAAGCAAGTCTCCGTTTCTATAATGCCTCCAGCAGGATATATGTACCGGGACGGTGAATTTTACCTTTCTTACTCCGACACAAACCCCTTATGGATCCATATGAAGCCAGAAAACAGCGATCTGGGAATCTGGCCCATGACCTTCCAATGGGACACCTGCGAGTTCGTATATCTGGGGACGATCCAGGAAAGCAATGCCACCATGATCCGATTTGCGGTGATCGACCGTTCGCAAGAAGCAACCTCCGTTAGCAATGTGGAGTTTATGATCCTCAGAGGAAAGCTGCAAACCGTCACAGTCATCCAAACGCAGCCAAACGGTACCATTGCCAAAGATATCTATATGCTGTCATCTTCGGATGCCGATGTGATAGACGAATACATTGCAAACCAAGTAATTCGGGATCCTTCCGGTGTCGAGATCGTAATCCCCGATATCGGTATCGACGCTATCGAACCGCCCAATCTACCAGATGATTAGAAAGGATGTTCTTATGAAACCGACTGTATATTTTTCCCGTACCGTCACTCCGGAAAAAGTTCTGGAGCTTTACCAAAAGCTGGGCAAAGAGCTGACCGGAAATATCGCGATCAAAGTCCACTCCGGCGAGGTGGGTAATCAGAATTTCCTGCGGCCGGAATTCTGGAAGCCGGTAGTCGATCATGTGGGCGGCACCATCGTAGAATGCAACACCGCCTATGAAGGCGCCCGGAACACCACCGAACGGCATATGGCAACCTTTCAAAAGCACGGCTGGAGTGGCCACTTTACCGTAGATCTTCTGGACGCTGCAGGCCCGGATATGGTGCTGGAGATCCCGGAAGGTAAAATTATCAAAAAGAATTATGTAGGTAAAGATCTTGGGAATTATGATGCCACACTGGTGCTGTCTCATTTTAAGGGACATCCCATGGGCGGCTATGGCGGTGCTATCAAGCAGCTTTCCATCGGATTCGCTTCCTCTTACGGTAAGAAGTACATTCACGGTGCCGGTACGACAGAGAATTTCTGGCACGCCGATCACGATTCTTTCCTGGAAGCCATGGCCGACGCGGCACTATCCGTCAGCAAATACTTTGGCGGCAACGCAGTGTATGTCAATGTAATGAAGAATATGAGTGTGGACTGCGACTGCTGCGCCAAGGCGGAAGATCCCTGCATCGCAGACATTGGTATTCTGGTCTCTCTGGATCCGGTTGCCATTGACCAGGCCTGCATCGATCTGGTATACGGCTGCGATGATCCTAACAAGGGACATTTGATAGAGCGCATCGAAAGTCGTAACGGCATCCACACCATTGAAGCTGCCGCAGCATTAGGCTTGGGCAGCCGGGAATATGAACTGGTGGAACTGAAATAGACAGAAAAAAAGCCGCCCAATGGGCGGCTTTTTATTAGGCTTTTGCGGGGGTATTCTTTTTCTTGTGGAAGCGTTGCTTCAGCTTTCTGACATCTTCAGCCAGAGATTTATGATCAAAGGGCAGCGCAAGCAGGATGGACAGCGGCGTAACCAGCAGATATACCGGAACGATCAGCCAGAACCAGGGCCAGTATTTGAGCTGACCGGCAAATTCGCCAACGGGCACTGTTTTGAACAGGTTGGGAGTGAACAGCGCCAGGAAATCACCGATGGCATCGTTGGTGCCGGGGCCCCAGATGTAAGAGGTGTTCTTGTAATCAATGCCGAAAAAATTGTTCCTGTCACGCAAGGGAATGTAGCCCATCTCGGACTGGAATATCTGGTTGAGCATAATGAACAGCATCAAAAGCAACAGCCCCGTGGGAGCGCTTAGGATGCGCTTATAGGACAACTTATGGTGACCGAACAGCACCATCAGCAACGGCACTGCCAGCACCATCCAATGGTGATAATAAAAGCGGATGATGTCCAGCTGCTCTGCACTCTGATCCGCCTTGGCGATGGGCTCCTGGGGATAGAAAAGGGCGATCAGGCCGCTGAGAACACCGATGTAGAACATATAGTCCTTGATCTTCTGATTCTTTGAAAAGAAGAAAAACGGGAACAAGGCAATATTGGCACCGCAGATGTTAACAAACCAGCTATCCCGGAGCATTCTGGCTTCGTCTACCGAGTAAGGTGGGATATACACCTTTAAAAAGTGCATCACAAATCCAGCTGCCAACAAGCCGAACAGAACTGCCTTTTGGGTGAATGTGCTTTTATTTCGCAGCAGGAAGTACAGTCCCACAATAGCGCCGGCAGAGAGGATCAACCAGAAAAAGTACCAGCCGTTAAACATGGCAATATACATCATACACACTCCTGTCATCCATGTATTTTGCTTATATTCTGGATTTTACAGGCTACGAAAATAGATGTCAACGGCTTTAAGAAACTCTTAATGTTTGAATTTTACTCTTTGATCACGACCCCCAGCTGCTGACCCCGGCGCTCCAGATAGGCATTTTTCAGCCGGGAAAGGTAGCGAAAGGGTTCTTCCGGGCTGATGGGCACAAAGTGACCTGCAAGCTCGGTGTGCTTTGGCAACACCCGGATGCGCAGCTGCCCTTCTCCCAGACGGCTCACCGGAATCTTTTTGCGCAGGATAAATTCTCCGTTTTCCGGTACCGGGATGCCCAGGTTTTCCATTTTATCACCGCAGACTGCCGCCAGGCGGCAGATCACCTCACCACTTAACCGGCAATGGCAAGTAAAATGGTAGTAAAGACCCTGCCGGGTGACTTCGGCTTGTCCGATCTTCTGTCCGGCCTGCTCGATAGCATACATTTCTTCCATAAAAAAGCCCCCTTCTGCCACAGCTTATGCAGCACAAGGGGGGCTTTATTCATAGGCCATTGGCGGAATTTAAGCCGAAGCTGACAGCAATGGCATCATTGACCATGGACATATGCTGGTCGTCCAGGTGGCCCATGTGTTCCCGGAGGCGGCGTTTGTCGATGGTACGGATCTGCTCCAGGAGGATCACAGAATCCTTGCTTAAGCCCACGCTGCCGCCGGCGATATTGATGTGGGTAGGCAGTCTTGCTTTGCCCGTCTGACTGGTGATCGCCGCAGCGATGACTGTGGGAGAATGACGGTTGCCGGTATCGTTTTGTACGATCAGCACAGGCCGGGTGCCCCCCTGCTCGCTGCCTACCACCGGCAACAGGTCCGCATAAAATATATCCCCCCGCTTGACAGATGAATCCATGTATCTCACACTCCGAAGAAATCTGCCGGCGCTACCGGATCGTTCCATATGTAACGCCTGTGAAGATATTCTCCCACGCACAAATGGAAAATATACGGTTTTGCCTGCAAAATATCCTATGCTTCGGAGTGCCAAATGCTACAGAAAAGTAAAGTTTTTGACCTGCATCGACAGAAGTCTTCTTCCCTGCCAGATCACCTCGGCACGGACAGGGTGATCAGATTCGTCCAGCCAGATATCCAGGTGCAGTGCATCGTCATCGTAGCTGTCGTCAATGGATAGGCGCAGAAGATCTCCTTCTTTGCCTGCTGCGGTCAGATAGCCGCTGCGCAAGGTACGCATTAATATCCAGGGAGTGGACACCGGCGACAACTGATCATCCGCCATCAGCGGAAATGCAAGCACCTTATCATCAAAACGCAGCTTGCCGCCGAATGCATCCATGGTACCCGCAATACCGGAAATGCTTTCCGGTTCTGTAACGGTAAAGCTCACCTGCCCCTGGGTATCGGACTGACAGTTCAAGGTGAAGGTATAGATCTCATCGCCGTAATCTGCCGTGATCTCCACATCAAAGCTGACCGCCCCGGCCAAAAGCCGGGAGCGCAGAGACATGGCCCGGTCCAGGCCGTCATCCTGCCCTGAGCAGCCTGTCAGCAGAAAAAAAGCAAACAGTACACAAAGAATCCGTTTTATGAAACCACCGCCTTATTTCATAAGTCGCGGCAGCACCTCCACCATATCACTGGGCAACATACCGTACTGCCCAATCTCTTTTGCACAGATATCTCCGGCCGTGCCGTGAAGCCAGGCCCCTGCAGCTGCTGCTTCCAGCGGAGGCAGCTTCTGTCCAAGCAGGCTGACGATGATACCCGCAAGCACATCGCCGCTGCCGCCGACAGCCATACCCGGATTGCCGGTTTGATTTACATATGTTTCTGCCCCATCGGTAATGACCGTTTCATGGCCTTTCAGAAGAAGAACGCAGCCATATTCCGCGGCAAAGGCTTCTGCCCCGGCAATTCTGTTTTGGCTGCTGCCACCCAGACGGGAAAATTCTCCTGCGTGGGGCGTTAAAATGGTGGGATCATGCCGCTTGCGCAATATATCCATATGCGCAGCCAGGACATTTATGCCATCGGCATCCACCACTACCGGGCATTTTGCATTTTCCAGGACCGCACGGGTCACCGCCAGCGTTCCCTTCGACTGCCCCAGTCCGGGGCCGATCAGGACAGCATCCATATGCTCCAGGCGGTGCAGGATCTCCGGGATAGCGGCTTTACTGAGTTTTCCCTCTGCTTCAAACAAAGGAAATACGATGGGCTCTGTCAGTTTGACCGCTTCAATAGCGTAAATACTTTCCGGCACGCCCAGAAAGGTAAGCCCGGCACCGCTGCGCAGAGCGCCCATAGCGGCAAGAGCTGCAGCGCCGGTATAACCCCGGCTGCCGCACAGCAGCAAAATTCTGCCAAAATCGCCTTTGTGGGCATTGGGATCTCTGTCCGGAAGCAAAGATAAAACCTGTTCATGATCCAAAGTTTTCATGTGATCACCTCTTGAAATTATGGTAGCATACCAGAGCGCAAACCGTCAAGCAGGAAGGTATTTAGAAATAATACTTGCTTTTTCCCGCGCAATATGTTACTATTTCCAAAGATATGAAAAAGCGATGATCGGGTCGCCGTGTACAGATCAACACTGCTTCAGCGAATGTGGGATGGTGGGAGCCGCATGGGTGCAGTACAGGGCTTTCCCCCGGGAGCTGCCATCTGAAAAATACAGTAGGAATGGCCGCGTGACTGCGTTAACCGTCACAGGCGTGTTTGCGCCGAAGAGTGCGCCGTAAGGCGAATTGCGGGTGGTACCGCGGAAGGATATCCTTTCGTCCCGATAGTTGGGATGGAAGGATTATTTTTTTGTAGTAAACCTTTTAGGAGGAAGAAATATGAAGCAACAACTGGAAAACATCCGACTGCAGGCATTGGCTTCCCTGGAAGAAGCCCAGACGCCTGCTGCTCTGGAAGAACTTCGGGTCAAGTGGCTGGGCAAAAAGGGTGAACTGACTGCCGTTCTGAAAATGATGGGTAAGCTCAGTGCTGAAGAGCGTCCCGTTATGGGTCAGCTTGCAAACTCTGTCCGCGCTGAGATCGAAAGCAAGCTTGAAAGCCGCAAAAGCGCCATCGACGCAGCCGTTCTGGAAAGCAAGCTGGCAGAAGAAGCCATCGATGTGAGCATCCCCGGTGACAAGATCGCTATGGGTCATCAGCACCCCATGAACATGGTCCTGCAGGAGATCAAGGATATTTTCGTGGGCATGGGCTACACCGTTGTGGACGGCCCTGAGGTGGAATTTGCAGACTACAACTTCACACGGCTGAACATTGAGGAAGGTCACCCCTCCCGGGACCGCAGCGACACCTTCTACTTTACCGATGACGATTCTGTGCTGCTGCGCACCCAGACCAGCTCCATGCAGATCCGATTCATGGAAAACCACAAGCCGCCTCTGTGCATGCTTGCTCCCGGCCGTGTGTTCCGTAAGGACGAGGCCGATGCCACCCACTCCCCCATGTTCCATCAGATCGAAGGTCTGGTGGTCGCCGAGGACATCACCATGGGCGATCTGAAGGGCGCGCTGATCACCATTATGAACAAGATCTACGGTCATGACGCACAGGTTCGTTTCCGCCCCCACCACTTCCCCTTCACCGAGCCCAGCTGCGAAATGGATATGCAGTGCCACAAGTGCCACGGCACCGGCGAAGTGGACGGTCAGGTCTGCTCTACCTGCCACGGCGAAGGCTGGATCGAGCTGTTGGGTGCCGGTATGGTGCACCCCGAAGTTCTCCGTGGCTGCGGCATTGACCCGGACAAGTATTCCGGCTTCGCCTTCGGCATCGGTCTGGAGCGCACCGCCATGGGCCGTCTGAAGATCAACGACCTTCGTTTGATCTTTGATAACGACGTTCGGTTCCTGAGCCAGTTC
>JAGBEM010000053.1 GCA_017936985.1 Oscillospiraceae bacterium | reverse complement strand
GGTGACGGTTCCATCCTTGATTTTTGCCGGTGTGTCCAAGACCTCATTGATGCGCCGGGCGGATACCAACGCTCTCGGAAGAATGATAAAGGTCATGACCAGCATCATAAACGCCATAATGATCTGCATGGCGTAGGAGGAGAACACAACCATGTCGGAAAAAACCGCCAAACGCTCCGCCATTGCCGCACCGTTGATGAGATATACTCCAATCCAGTAAATCGCCAGTGTCAGCCCGGACATAATCAGCGTCATGCCGGGAAAGAGCATCGACATCAGACGGCTGGTGAACAGCTGCGTGTTTGTCAGATCGGCGTTTGCCTGCTCAAACTTTTTTTCCTGATAGCTTTCCGCATTATAGGCGCGTACCACACGGATGCCGGTGAGGTTTTCCCTCGTTACGCGGTTGAGATTATCGGTGAGCCTCTGCATACTTTTGAATTTTGGCAGCACCAGCGCGATCACGGTTCCCAGCATGGCAGAGAGCACCGCTACGGCCACACCTGTTGCCGCTGTCCATTGCCAGCCCTTTCCGGCAATCTTCATGATGGCCCACACCGCCAGAATGGGGGCCTTAATGATTGCCTGCAATCCCATAGCCGCAAACATTTGAATCTGCTGGACATCATTGGTGGTGCGGGTAATCAGGCTGGCGGTGGAAAAGCTACTGATCTCCTCCATGGAAAAATCCATGGTTTTGTTGTAGACGGCCTCCCGCAAACGCATAGCCAGCCCCGCCGCGATCCGGGCAACAAAGAAACCCGTTACAGCAGTCGCCGCCAAACTGCCCAGCGCACATAGCAGCATGGAGCCTCCGGCCCGGAGGACAGTTCCCATTTCGCTGCCGGGGGTCTGCACCAGCGTTGTGATTTCCCGCATATAGTCCGGCAGGCGCAGATCCAGCCATACGCCGCAGACGATGAATACCAGTCCGCACAGCGCATATAGCCAATCCCGCTTTTTCATGTATTTCAGTATTTTCAGCATAGCAGCCTCCTGTCCGTTATTCGGTACGCAGAGCCATCACTGGGTCTTTTTTTGCAGCCCGTTTTGCCGGGATCAAGCCGCCAATCAGAGTAATCGCCATACTAAGAACGACCAAAAGCAGCGCCGAGACTACCGGCAGTGAGGCGGACAGTGTGGCCGCACCCAAAAGATTCTGGATGATAGAATTGATGGGGAACGAAAGCAGTATGGAGATACCCACGCCCAGCACTCCGGCACACAAACCGATAATCAGTGTTTCCGCATTGAACACATGAGAAATATTCTGTTTGGATGCTCCCAGCGCCCGGAGGATACCGATTTCCTTGGTGCGCTCCAACACGGAGATATGGGTGATGATCCCAATCATGATGCAGGAAACCACCAGTGATACAGCGACAAATGCGATCAGTACATAGGAGATCACATCAATGATAGAGGTGACAGAGCTGGTGAGCAGCGCCACATAGTCGGTATAAGTGATTTGATTTGCCTCGTCTTTATCTGCGTTATATCGGTCAATGCAGGCGGATACCGCTTCTTTGTTCTCAAAGCTATCCGTATAAAGACTGATAGAGGATGGCGCGTCATAGCTGGCTGCTCCGAAACCCGTCATATTTTCATCGAATGTCGCACCATCAACATAAATGCGGTAGGCCGACAGCAGGATTTCCCTGTCAGGACTGTTTTCCAGCCATGTGTCCAGCGCCTCGGCCATAGCAACTTCGTCGCCGATTTCCCGGCCCTCCAGCGCGGCCTGCTGGCTCGGAGGCATAGCATCCTCCTGCGAATGTCCCTCGCTGTCACTTTCTGTTCCCTCTGCCAGACGCTCCATAATCATTCCGTACATCGACGCTTTATCGGAAACTCCCAAAGACGACAGGTAGCTTGCAGCATCCTCGGCCTTTTCATCGTCTGTCTCCGCCTTAAACCGCAGTCCATTCAGCACATTGATCTCTGGCGTGGATTCCTGTGCCATGACCACAGGGCTTGCATTGGTATGTTGAATCACATAGTCGGTCAACAACGCTGTATAGGCCACCGGCATGGCAATATCGGCGTTATCCGCCTCTGCCGCAGGGCGGACAATTCCTGTAATTTTCAGACGCATGCCATCTTCCAAAAGGGATTCCATTTTCAGCGGATCATCCCCAATGTAGGCGAATGTGCCATTCCCGGTTTTGGTATACTGATCGCAGGCGGGAATCAAGTAAAATTCATGGCCGCAAATATCATTGTAGTCCCACATATACGGTTGGGCGCTTTCTCCCTCCTTGATCTGCTCCGTGATTTCCTGATATTCTTCCCCGGTAATCAGGCCAAGCTGATAGAGGGAAGCCGCAGGGATTTGATTGTTTCCATCCAAAACAAGGATCACTTCGTCATATCCTTGCGGCCACGCACCATAAACGACCTCATAGCTATCCATTAAAATCGGGCTGACCGCACCGCCGTCTGCGGCAGGCATCAGTTGGGAGAAATTCTCCGCACCGGAGGAACCTCCGGCCAGTAAGGAGTTCATGCGTTCCATGTTTGCCGCCGGACCGCCAGCCGAGTGTGCGGTTTCATCGGAAAGTGTGGAAGCCCCCGCCTCATCAGGGTCGGCATCGGAGGCAATCAAGTTGCCCTCTCTGTCGTAAGAATAGATTGAAAAGCTGACATTATAGGAGTAGACTACGCCGTTCTCTCCAAGGTACTGCCAGATTTCGCTGTCGGGATCGTTCAAATACTGCCGAAACGCAGTCAGATTATTTTCTTTGATGTTGCCAGCCATCGCTTCACTGGCCTCTATCTCGCTGTAATCCGCGTAAACGCCAGAGCGAGTTTCTTCCGCCTCAGAGCGCCCGCTCCGCATACCGCCTTGGGTTCCCATTGCCCCAGCCATATCAATGGCCTGTGCGCTGATGGTAATGGGGTAGGAGGTCATTGTGTCCCGCTGAATATCCGAGATGTAGCGATTCACACCATTGGAGAGGGACAGAATCAGAGCAATTCCGATAATGCCAATCGACCCAGCTAAGGCCGTCAAAATGGTCCGGCCCTTTTTGGTCCGCAGATTGTTGAAGCTCAAGGAGAGGGATGTGAGGAAAGACATCTTAGCCTTTCCCATTTCCTGGTGTTCCTGCGGCGGAGTATTCTGATCTGGCGTATACGGGTCAGAATCCTCTATGATCTGCCCGTCCCGCAGCTTGACAATGCGGGTCGAATAGGCTTCAGCCAGTTCACTGTTATGTGTCACCATGACCACCAGCCGTTTTTCAGCCACCGTTTTCAGCAGCTCCATGATTTGAACGCTGGTTTCCGAATCCAATGCGCCGGTCGGTTCGTCCGCCAGCAGGATACAGGGTTCATTGACCAGGGCGCGGGCAATCGCCACCCGTTGCATCTGTCCGCCAGATAGTTGGTTGGGCCGCTTGTGGAGCTGATCGCCCAGCCCGACTTCTTCCAGGGCCTTTTTTGCTCGGTTACGGCGCTCACCGCGGGATACGCCGCCAATCGTCAGCGCCAGCTCCACGTTCGTGAGAATGGTTTGGTGGGGAATCAGATTATAACTTTGAAACACAAAGCCGATGGTATGGTTGCGATAGGTGTCCCAATCCCGGTCTTTGTAATCCTTGGTGGAAATACCGCTAATGATTAACTCCCCGCTGTCGTAACGGTCAAGTCCGCCAATGATATTGAGCAGCGTGGTCTTTCCCGAACCGCTTGGGCCGAGGATAGAAACAAATTCATTGTCCCGCAGGCGCAGACTGACATTGTTGAGAGCCTGTTGGATCAGCTCGCCCGTCCGATACTGTTTAGAGATATTTTTTAGGCAGAGCATGGATATACTCCTTTCTTCAGCGCGCCAATTTAGAAGGGGTCCTTTTGCGCTTGACCCTATCATGCACCGCCAATCTCAATTCAAACTCAACCGAACCTCAACTCAACCTCAATTTTGGGCCCGATGTGAGCTCCGTTTTCCATGCAGTCCCAAGTGCGTGAACATCATTACGATATACAGCAGCGAGGCAAATCTGTGAAGCGTTACCGCATAGGCCATACCGCTTATCAGAATAACAAGTACATCTGCCAGGAGAGAAAAGTTCAACACAGTCCGTATCCAGCGGCCCCGGCTGTACCGGCCTTGGCCAACGCTTCCCCACCAGGAAGCGTTTAAGGTATTATGTATGACCAGCAGGACAAAAAGGACTATACCCAG
This sequence comes from Oscillospiraceae bacterium, assembly GCA_017936985.1. Next base: position 4,546 of record JAGBEM010000053.1, on the reverse strand, counting down.
CAGGATATGGAGCATGATCCCCGTGCGTTTGGAGGCCATCAGCAGAACTGTAACTGCCAGCATCGCCGCGTCAACACATAAGCGGCATACCTTTTTGATTTTCATAAGCGTGTCTCCTCTGTAAAAATGGGACATCTCCATTACGAGATGCCCCGCTTTTATTTTTGAAGTTCCATTTCTGTCAAGAAGTCTTTTACTCCGTCCTCACTTCTTGCGGACAGGCCCTCTGCTACGACTGCATCAGGGCAGGTAGACTTGATCTGCTCCGGCCCGGAGCCAAGCCCAAGGGCCTGACTGGTGGCAATGGGTACAATGTTCTTTCCGGCAAAATCGTACTCCTCCAAGAATGTCAGCACCGGCTGTGGGAGACTACTGAGCCAGTTTGGGTAAATGAGAATCACCGTATCATAACAATCCACTGTTTCAAGGTGTTCCGACAGTGTGGGGCGGATGGAACTCCCCATTTCGCTGTGATGGCGGTCAAAAGCGCCGCCATAGGTTTCCGGGTACAGATCATCGACTTTTATGGGGAACAGGTCTCCGTCGGTGGTTTCCTGTGCAGCAATAGCCAATAATTCTCCATGACCATACCCTGTGCCGTCACGGATTTTCAAACTGGCTGATGATACCGCGTCTATCTCGCCGGATAGGTACTCCCGGTTATTTGTCAGAGAGAAATAGGCTATCAAAATATTGCTCTCGCCTTTTACCGACATAGTCCCTTCCGATATTTGATTTGAAGCAATGCTTTTAGCAAATGGATTCGGGAAAAAAGTGCAGTAAAAGATTCCTCCTGCGACAGCAATAACTGCAAATATCCCGACGATTACTGCCACAATAGTTTTCCGGCGCTTCTTCGGATTTGATTTTTTACTCTCCATAAAATCACACCGTCCTTTCTGTGTTGTGCATCATACCAGTCTTTTCTCAACTCAACCTCAACGGAACGAAGTTTTTCATTTTTTCTCTGTGGCAGTTGAGGTTCAGTTGAGATTTGCGGTATAATGTATAAGTAATAAACTGGACACAAACCTACGCTATCATCCAAACGGAGGTGCAAAGATATGTTTCAAATCTTAGTAGTAGAGGATGACAGGGAGTTGTGCGATCTGTTTTGTACGGTTCTGACGGACAATGGTTACACCACCTTTCCTGCCGTCGATGGTATAGCGGCCTTTGATGTGCTGGAACGCACCAATATTGATTTGATCGTTTCCGATGTGATGATGCCCCGGATGGATGGCTTTGAAATGACCAGAGAGTTACGGAACACTGGGTATACCATGCCTATCTTGATAATCACCGCTAAGGAGAATGCCTCTGATAAACGGGAGGGCTTTCGTGCAGGGACAGACGATTACATGGTAAAGCCGATTGATGTAAACGAAATGCTCTGGCGTGTTGAGGCGCTACTTCGCCGCAGTCAGTTAGTAAATCAGCGAAAAACAGCAATCGGAAAAACGGAGTTTGACTGCGACACACTGACCGTCTCCACACAATCTGACACCATAGAGCTTCCGCAAAAGGAGTTTTATCTGCTTTACAAACTGGTAACGGCCCCAAATCACATTTTCACCCGCCGTCAAATCATGGACGATGTATGGGGGCCGGACAGCGAGGCGGATTCCCACACGCTGGATGTGCATATCAGCCGTCTGCGGGAGCGATTCAAGGACAATGAGGACTTTGAAATTGTCACTGTGCGGGGCCTCGGCTATAAGGTGGTGAGCCGGCATGGATAAGGGGAAGCATCCCGGAAAACGGCTCTCGGTCATGTTTTCACTGCTGACCCTGATTACCTTGACCCTGACACTGCTGTTTACCGGCGCATTTGCATGGCTGCTGGTTCAAGCCGGACTGCTGGTTGGGCGAAACCGCCCCATTATGTTTTTTATCATCGCGGTAGTCAGCGTTCTTGTGGGGACAGTAATTTCCCATTTTGCAGGCAAGCGTCCGTTGTCCACAATTATTGCGATGAGTTCCGCCACACAGGAAGTCGCAAAGGGAAACTTTTCTATCACATTAGATGAGAATATCGAAATCAAAGAGCTTCGTGATATGGCTCACAATTTCAACCGCATGGCAAAGGAGCTGGCGGGAACAGAGCTGCTGCGCACAGACTTTGTAGAAAATGTGTCCCATGAGTTCAAAACGCCGCTTTCCGCCATTGAGGGATATGCCACCCTACTGCAAAAGCCGGGATTGTCCGAGGAAAAACGGGGAGAATATACTGCAAAGATTTTATATAACACCAAGCGCCTGTCCGCATTGACGAGCAATATTCTCCTGCTATCCCGATTGGAAAATCAGGAAATAGACATTCCAAAAGAATGGTTTTGTCTGGATGAACAGCTTCGGGAGATCATCCTTTCTCAAGAAGATGAATGGGTGGAAAAGGGGCTTGATTTAGAAGTTGACTTAGACAGTGCAGATTACTGCGGCAGTAAAGACCTGTTGGCCCATGTCTGGCAGAATATTCTGAGCAATGCAGTCAAATTTGCTCCTGAGCATGGTATGATTCAAATTCTGCTGCGTCAGGAGTATGATTGCTTAAAAGTCAGCATTGCGGATAATGGGTCTGGCATGAGTGAGGAAGTCAAACGACGGGTATTTGAAAAATTCTATCAGGGGGATTCGTCCCGCTCTTCTCAGGGAAACGGCCTCGGTTTGGCACTGGCTAAACGGATCATTGATCTCCACCACGGTGAAATATCAGTTTCCAGCAAAGAGAAAAAAGGAACGACATTCACAGTGTCCCTTCCAATAAACACAGCGCAGAAAAGGAGTAACGGCTCATGAACACACTATACGAAACGATATTTATCCGCAGGCAGGTGCGGAATTATCTCGGAGGTTCTATTGAGGACAGTGTACTGAATGACATATCAAAATGCGTTGCCGAGGCAGAGCAGCTTACTGGACAGCATGGAGGGTTTAAGTTGGTGTCTGCTGCGGAGGTTTCCTCAAATCATGGAGCCTCTTACTTTCTTCTGGGGTATTGTGGCTCAACATTCGCCGCTTATGCCAATGTCGGCTTTGTTCTGCAAAAAGTCGATCTGTATGTCCAAAGCGTTGGATTAGGCAGCGGATGGTTTATGGACATTAAGCCAGTCAATGATGCCGAGCAGTTTTGCATCGCTCTTGCGATTGGAAAGACAGATGCTCCTGTGCGACAAAGTGAAACGGAATTTAAGCGGAAGCCATTGTCGGCAATTTGTGCAGAAGAAAACAGCGTAGTGCGGGCTGTTCGCCTTGCGCCATCCTCACTGAACTCCCAGCCTTGGAAGATAGAGATGGAAAGTGGAAAGGTTCTTATAAAAGATGTGGGGCGGGGCATTTCCCGCCTGATTTTGAAGAACAAACTCAATAAAATTGACATTGGAATTGCCGCCCGCCATGCTGTGTGTGCATTGACGCAGGAGGGCAAGAATATCGAGGGGATCACTCCCATCACCAACGGAAAAGAATTTTACATTGAGATCAGCTACCGATAGGAGGGAATCTATGAAAACATTGATTGTTTATCACTCTGAACACCATGGCAACACAAAGAAATTGTTGGATGCGATTGCAGATCAAGAAGAGGTCACATTTGTCGAAGCTGGAGATGCCTCAAAGGTTGATGCGTCCGGCTATGATTTGATTGGCCTTGCTTCTGGCATTTACTATCAGAAATTTCATAAGGATGTGCTGAATTGGGCGGAGCAGAATCTTCCGCAAAGGAAAAATGTATTTTTCCTTTACACCTGCGGTGTGAAACGGAGCAGCTATTTGGATGTGGTTCAGCAGATTGCTATTGCAAAAGCGTCCAACATTGTGGGGAGCTATGACTGCCTCGGCTTTGACACCTTTGGTCCGTTTAAGTTGATTGGCGGCATTGCGAAAGGTAGGCCAAACGAGGAAGATATTACTGGATTCAAAGAATTTTTTGCTGGTCTGCACATAGGCTGAATTATAAAGTTGAGGCAAGATACATATTACATCATTCCCAGCAAGCTGCATGAACTATAAAATGTTACTGGGTGATGTAATATGGCTAAAGTCCAAGACTGTCCCGGCTTTGAAACCTTTGGAACTGATGTAAAAGCAGGGCGGGAAGCACAGGGAATTTCTCGCAGAGCGTTGGCAGAACAGGTACATATCGACCCGCGCTATCTTGCGAACATTGAACTGAACGGCACAATTCCAAGTATGCCGGTGGTGTTGCACCCGATACGGATATGCAAGCTCCCAGCGGAGCGGTACTTTAATCCGGCCCTTATCCGAGAGGACAGCGAACTGCGGCAGCGTGTGAAACACAAATTGCAGTTCTGCCCTGAAAAGTATCTCACCATCGTAGAAGCCACGATTGACGGTGCAATTAGGCTGGGCGAATAGGCAAAGTAGCCGCTTTACGGAGGTTTTACTACCGGCAAGCAATGCGTGTGTCATAACACACGCGAAAAATGCTTGTTGAGGGCATAGCCCCCAAGCCCCTGAACACGCAAAAAAATCCCCCCACAATGCGCTGGCATTGTGGGGGGATTTTCCTGCGGCGGCGCATCCT
>JAGBEM010000052.1 GCA_017936985.1 Oscillospiraceae bacterium | reverse complement strand
ACCGACACCCGCCACTTGAGAGAAAATTGCGATTCTGGCGACGACAGATGCCAACATCAGCAGCCCCGTCAGCCAAAGCGCAGGGTGTTTCTTGCTTACATAAAGGTGAATCTTCTTTTCCATGTCAATTCCTCTTTTCTTTCTAACATAGCCCTTCGGGTGCGCAAAGATTCTATGCGAATATGGCTCCCATTTTACGGCAAAATACTACGCAAAAGTAAACTCAACATAAACTCGCGTTTGTTTTTTCGAAAAGAGAATCCCCGTATAAATCAGATAATGCCGCATTGAACTCCGCTCCAAGGATCAGAACAAAAGAGGTCAGATAAAGCCAAACCAGCAGCACGATCACTGCACCCAATGTGCCGTAAATGACAGAATAATCCGCAACGTTTTCTACATATGCGGAAAAGCCTATACTCACCACAAGCCAGGCAGCCATTGCCAGTACGACACCGGGCATGATCGTTCTGACCCGGTTTTTCCTGTCCTGCGCCACTGCATACAGCAAACCTACAACTGCAAACATAATGGCCGCTAACAGGGCAAAGCGAAGATACTGCCATAGGTTCAGTAGGATCGACGGGATCTGCAAAACCTGGTTGACACCTAACCATGCCGTAACCGTCGTTACAAACCGTCTTCCCAAAATAGCCAGCAAAAACAGCACAATGACAATTACAAAAAACACAATGGTAAATAGCAGTTGCCGAATCGTATAGAATACCGGCTTTGCCGGTTTCCCCAAGCCGTAGGCAAGCCGCACATCATCCATCAGCCCCTTGACCGCACGCATGGGAAACCACACGGTAAATACAAGGGAGAACCAGAACAGGACTTTGCTTGAATTATTGGTGATATGATTTAAGTATGATTCCAAAAGATAAACCACATCATCCGGCATGATCGGCAGCAATGCTTCGGTGATGGAGGCCACATTCAGATCCAGCAAGCCCAAAAGGTTACTGATAAAGATCAGCAGCGGAAACAATGCAAACAGAAGGTTATATGTCAGTGCTGCGGCACTTTTCGGCACATCGTGTTCAATGACATTCGTAAATGTCTTACGAATCGTGCGTTTCAGTTTCATCTGTCGTCTTTTCCCGGTTGCCAAAAATGCTGCCGATCATATCGAACACTGCCTCCACGATCAGGCTGATACCGATAAACATCCACAGAACCGCCGTGGTGCTAAAAGGACTGGTAATGATCACGACACCACATACAATGGAAATCGCTGCACTGATGGCTGCCCAGAACCATTTACTGCGCTTCATACGGATGATATCAATGGTCCACTGGACCTTTGTAATGCCAGTAATCAAAATCACCACGCCGTACACCAGTGTCAAAACCGGGAAAGTGGCAATAAACCAATGGGAATTGAAGGCACAGAAAGCACCTGCCAAAAGCATAAGTAATCCCTTCACAAGGATCTGACTGACTGCCGCTTCCTCCGGCTCTGTGCGGAAATACTTGACGGTTTTATGGATGCCCATAATCATCAGCACGACACCAAAGGCAATGATGATACCGGAAGTAAATCCAATGGGATTTATCAGCAGCAAAATGCCGATGATCAATTCCACAAGACTCGTAGCCATACTGCTTAAATTGCGTTTTAACATAATACTTTCTCCTTTACCTTAGCTGCATATGCGGTATATTGGGTTACGCCAAGAATCGTCTCGCCGTCGATCTGCAAGGGTGTAGGCCGGTCAAATTCCACTGTAATTTCCTTACCTGTATGTACTGCTACCATTTTGGTATGCTTTACATGCTCGCCCTTGAAGATGCTGGGGAACACGCAGAGGGTGCGGATTCTGCCTGCTCCGTGAAACAGCATAAGCGAAAGCTTACCGGAATCCCGGTCCTGCTTTGGCGTGGGGATCATACCACCGCCGTAGAACTTTCCGTGCATGGTTGGCGCGATCCAAACCTTTTTGTAAGCATATTCTTTTCCGTCCACGGTTACCTTTGCGTTTCTCGGCGCAAAGTGGAACAGCAGCCCTTTGATTGCGATCCCGGTATAATTCACCTTCTTGCCGGGGATCTTCCGCAGCTCATCACCCACCTCACAGCAGTAACCGTCGATACCGAAGCCTACACCGTTGATAAAACGGTAGCGTTTTCCTTTAATCTCCACGGAGGGCAGATCCTTCAGATACGCGGTGATGGAGTGTGGATTTTCTCCCATACCCATATCCTTTGCAAAGTCATTTCCTGTTCCGGTGGGAAAATACAGGATTTCATGGGCGATCTCCATACCGTCCGTATCATTGACAAAGCGGTTGAGTGTTCCGTCGCCACCTACGATCACCAGATAATCCTCTTTCTCCATGCCGCTAATAAAAGCCGCGTAGTTGGTGATTCGGGTCATATCGTAATATTCCAGCTGCTCATCCAAAACCATCTGCAGCAGCTGCGAATCCTCTTTTACCTTTCCATTTCCGGCAAGAGGGTTATAAATCACATATCCTTTGGACATATTGCATCTCTCTTTTCTATGTTTGTTGCGATCAGATGGCGCACTGCTGTGCCGATCATCTCCGTTTTTGTTTCTTTGACTCCCTGCGTGGGAAACACCTCCAGCACATCCAAATACACATCGGTAGGCTGAAACGGAGTTTTCTTTGATATCTGTTCCGTTCCGGTAATACTTAGCACCGCAATGGGAGTTTCTGCCTTTTGGGCGATTTTGAATACGCCGTTATGAAAGGGCAGTAACTGACAAGTCTTGCTCCTTGTGCCCTCCGGGTAAATACCGATGGAAACCTCCTGCTTTTTTAGCAGCTTTGCCGCCTTGTTGATGGTAACGATGGCTTTCCTTGGATTCTCCCGGTCGATGGGCAGAAAGCAGCACTTGCGGATAATCCGGCCGAAGAAAGGCACTTTGAAATTTTCAGGTTTGGAAACAAAGGCGATCTTCCATTTATTTAGCGCGCACCAGGTAATAAGTGGGTCATAATTGGAGCGGTGATTGCAGACAAACAGTACCTTTTCATCTTTGGGTATCTTCTCTATTCCGCTGATATGAACACGAATCCGCAGCAGCTTTATTGCCACTGCTGTGGCACTTTCCAAAAGGAACCGATAAAACGGGCTGTTTTTCTCATAGGTCTTGTCCGGCGAAACCAGTAAGGCGCAAACACCCAGAAACAGAAAATACAGAATCAGTATCGCTAACAAAGCGCCCAATATATACAAAACAATCATTGTGCACCTCCGTTGACCCAATCACGCATCACACGGCAGATACAATCTGCAGAATCCGTGTATCTGTGAGAAAGCAAAGCTGTCTCCATCTCGGATCTGCGCTGCGGATCCTTCATCAGTTCCACGCAAAGCTCTGTCAGTTCCTCAATGCTTGACACGGTCACAGCACCGCCCATTTCGGTAAAATGCCGTAGATTATAGCCTTCACAACCGGCAACCGCATCGATCAGCACCATAGGCAGTGCTTTTGCCAAAGCCTCAGAAGTGCTAAGCCCGCCGGGTTTGGTCAAATACAGATCAGCGCTATCCATTAGCGCACTCATATCCTTCACAAAACCGTGAATGTGGATATTGGGATAACTCTCATATTTCTGTTCCAGTTCCCGGAAAAGCTTTTGGTTGGTTCCGCAGACAACGGAAATCTCACAGTCCGGCTCCAGCCGCTGGCTCAAAGTTTCCGTCAGCTGCTTCATCGGGCCACAGCCCATAGAACCGCACATCAGTAAAAGATGGGTGTTGTCCGGCTTTATGCCAAAGGCCAGTTTGGCTTTTTCTTTATCCCCTTGGGTGTAAAACTGCGACAGCACCGGCATTCCGCTGGCGACCAACTTCCCTCCGGGAACACCGGCTGCTATGAATTCCTCAGCCAGAGTTGCGTCCGGAATAAAATAAACATCCAGTTCGCTGTTTGCCACACCGGGACTGCAGGTATAATCGGTTGCGATAAAGGCCGTCTTGACGGGCATCGGATACAATTCCAGTGCCTTACGAAGCAATAACCCTGAAAAAACATGGGTGCAGATCACAGCATCATAGCCGCCTGTTACAAGAAAGCGGCGGAGCTGTTCCGCTCCACCGGTCAGCAGTTTCACGACTGCGGCATCCTCCCGCATCATTTTGGGGTGATTCTCCGCGTAGCCATACCCAAAACGAAACAGCTTTGGGATCCGGCGATACATGGTCGTATGCCCCCAAGACATGAATTTGGACAGTTTGTT
>JAGBEM010000051.1 GCA_017936985.1 Oscillospiraceae bacterium | reverse complement strand
CTGGGAGACCTCCGGGGTGATCTCTTCACCCTGGGAAGGTACTTCTTCGCTGGCTTGTGCAGAAGACTCTTCGACCTCTGCTTCTTCCGCAGCAGTAGCCTCCGCCGGTTCTTCCGGAGTTACCTCGTCAGATTCCTCAGTAGGCTCTGCTTCTTGGCAGACCGATTCCTCAGCGGCTTCTTCGGACGTTTCTTCTGCAGCGGGAGCTTGGGGATCTACACCCACGGATTCCAAAGCCTGATCCACTTCAGAAAGAATATCCTCGGTGCTGGGCTCATCGCTGATCACTTCCTCGGGTGTTTCTTCCAATACCGGCGCTTCTTTAATGGGAACAGCCGGCGGCACGATGGGTGTGTCATTGACTGTGTTTTTCTGCATATAGGCGACCAATGCCTGCCCCATTTCCGTAGGATCCTGCCAGCGACTTGTGGGGTCAGGATCGCAGGCCTTCAGAATGATCGCAGCCATTTCGTAGTCGGCATATTCCGGAGGCGGCAGCGGCTCAGCCGGAGCTCTTCCCTCAAAAGGAAGAATACCGTTGTTATAAGCCTGATAGAGGATCAGACCGACGGCATAAATATCCAGCGTCGGATTCAGCGAAGAGTAAGCGTCGGTGATCTCCGGCGCCGTATAGGTGCTGAGATATTTCTCTGGCAGGGAGGCATATTGCAGAGACGACATGGGAATAAAGCCCAGGTCGCCGATCCGGTACTCCTGTGCGTCGCAAATGAAAATATTACTGGGTTTCAGATCTACATACAGATGACCGCTGCGGCGGCAGACCGCCAGTGCGGCGCAAAGATCCAGACCCAGATTCACAGCGCCCAGATGGGTCATGGGGTTGCGGCTCAGATGCCGTTCCAAAGTGGGGCGGTACGGCCCGAGAAGATACACATCAAAGCCGTCCGCGTTTTCTTTGGGCACTATCTGCCAGTTTTCATAGGGGGTAAAGCCCTCCAACCGGGACAGCCGCTGCAGGAGAATGGCTTCTTCCACCACACCTTCGGAAAGATCCTTGAAATAAGCGAGGGCAGAATCCTTGTCGGAGAATGCACCTGCCAGAAGTAGTGCCTCCAGCTTTGCCGCAGATGCGGGGACGGAGATGGTTTTAAGTATGTATTTTTCTTCTGTTGCTTCCCGCATGGCAGGGCAGCAGCGCACGCCGTCATGATCAGAGATGGGGTCACCTGTTATGAAGCCGTCCAGCAGGGGAAGGACCTGTTGCGTATCCGGCACATCCATCGCCTCCTTCTATCATACATTTTCTATATGATAAAATAATTTCGGAAAAAAAGCAACACCATTTCCGTGGATTTTACAGGGAATAAAACGCAGAAACCTGTCAAATCCCAAAGTTGCCGGACAAGCATCATAAGAAACAGCTGGGTTTGTGTACTTGCATAAATCAAAGTGCTGTGCTATAATGTGTTTAAATGTTGGTGTGCTTCTGCATGCCGGAACGGAGGGAAACATATGAGTAAGGTTATCTGCGATGTCTGCGGAACCACATACCCGGAAACTGCCCAGCAGTGCCCCATCTGCGGATGCGCCAAAAATACCACTGCCCAGACGGCTGCCGGTGACGGTGCCCAGACTGCCGGCGAAACTTCCTATGCCTATGTCAAAGGCGGTCGCTTTTCCAAATCCAATGTGCGCAAGCGTAACAAGACCGGCAAAGAGCCGGAGCGCCAGATGGCATCTGAGCGCCCTGCCAAGGCTGAGCGTCAGCCGAAAGAAGAAAAGAAGGACAATACCAATAAGATCCTGGCTGTAATCGTTGTGATTTTGCTGCTGGCGATTGTTGCGGTGCTGGTCTACATGGGTCTGCGGGTGTTCTTCCCCAACCTGGGTAAGCCGGTAGATCCTGCGGATAACAATACGACCCAGATCACAGAATCTACTGAGTCTACGGAATCCACAGGCACAAATACGCCTCTGGAGATTCCCTGCACCTCTGTGAAACTGTCCAGAAGCACCATCGAGTTCCTGAAAGCCGGTGACGGTTATCTGCTGGCGGCTACCGTTGCCCCCGCAGACACCACGGACAGCGTTGTGTATGAATCCAGCGATGAAGATGTGGTTACGGTTACCGATGGCGGTATGATCACCGCAGTGTCCGGCGGACAGGCTGTGATCATCGTCACCTGCGGCGACCAGACTGCCGAGTGCCAGATCATCTGCAGCTTCGGCGAGTACCAGGCTCCCACCGAGACTTCCCCTTCCGAGCCGGTTGTCCAGATCCCCGAGGGCTTCGTGCTGAAGCTCAACCGCACCGAGTTCTCCCTGACTGCCAAGTACCCCAACCCCTGGGCACTGTATAAGGAAACTATGGGCGTCAAGGCTACGGACATTACCTGGACGGTAGATGATCCTAAGGTTGCTTCCGTCGATGAAAATGGCGTTGTTTCCGCTGTTGGCAGAGGCTGGACCACTGTTCGCGCCACCATCGGCGATCAGACAGCTTCCTGTAAGGTCAATGTTTCCTTTGATCCCAAGCCCGTCACAGAGCCTAAGTATAAGCTCAGCCATACGGATGTGACGCTGTACGTGGGAGATCCCACACTGGAATCCTTCCGCATTACCCTGACAGATAAGGAAGGCGTCAACATCGATGCGGAATGGACTGTCAGTGACGAGGGCTATGTAACGATCAACGGCAGAAATATCACCGCTGTAAAGTCTACCTCCGACCTTGCCAAGAGAGCGGTCACTGTTTCCGCCACTGTTGACGGCGAGACCTATACCTGCACCGTCCGCGTTGCAGAGAAGCCCACGGAAGAGACCCAGAGCGGCACTTAAGACAAAACTCAAGCGGCAGCACACGAAAGTGCTGCCGCTTTTTTTGCGGAGCGTTATTCGCCCTCCACGCGCTGTCCTTTGCGAAACAGCAGAGAAATGCACCAAAGACCTGCAAGACCGATTACAGTGTAGATGATCCGGCTGATCACAGAGTCCTGACCGCCAAACAGCCATGCCACCAGATCAAACTGGAAAATGCCCACCAGTCCCCAGTTCAAACTGCCGACGATGGAAAGGATCAATGCCAGTGTATCCATAGGATTACCTCCATTTCTTGATTTGGCTAACCATAGAATTTCCTGTCTGTGGCGGTTTTATGCATTTCATTTTATCTTTCGTTCTGTGGTTGCAATATCTGCCGGTTTACGCTATAATATATTCAAATTTTAGCTGATACATGGAGGATCCACTATGACCACTCTTTACGAAGCGGCATATGCAAAATTAAATTTGACCCTGGATGTACTGGGCAAGCGTCCCGACGGTTACCATGATCTGAAAAGCGTCATGCAGACGATTTCCGTCCGGGATGACATTGAGATCGACATTGGTACAGGCAAACCCTGGTGCTTAAAATGCGACAAAGAGGGTATCCCCACAGATGAGAAAAACCTTGCCTGGAAAGCGGCGAAAATCTATCTGGATGCCATGGGCTATGACCCCGATGGCCTGGAGATCCGCATCACCAAACGTATCCCCAGCCAGGCCGGTATGGGCGGCGGCAGCGCGGATGCAGCTGCAGTGCTTCGGGCACTGAACCGGCACTATGGCGATCCTCTGTCCATTGGCGCACTGGCAGAATTGGGCGCCCAGGTGGGCAGCGATGTGCCGTTCTGCGTAGTAGGCGGTACCTGCATGGTGGAGGGCAGAGGCGAAAAGCTGCGCAAGCTGCCGGATATGCCGGACTGCTGCTTTGTGATCTGCAAGCCGGATTTTTCTGTTTCCACCCCGGAGCTGTACAAAAAGCTGGATGAAACTGCCATCGCCAAGCACCCGGATAATATGGCCATGGAAAGTGCCATTCTGGCAGGGGATCTGGGCAAAGTCGCGCAGAACCTCTACAATGTCTTTGACCCTGTAGTCACAGCGGAGCATCTGGAGCTGAACTATATCAAATCCATTTTCAATTCCTATGGCTCTGTGGGTCAGCAAATGACCGGCTCCGGCTCTGCGGTGTTTGCCATCGTTTCTGAGTTTGAGTTTGCAGCCGTTATCTGCAATATGCTCCGGGAAAACTATCCCCAGGTATTTATTGCCAAACCTGTATAAACCTGTAAATATCCGTCCATACTGGAAGTATTTCAGTATGGACGGTGTTTTTTATGAGAAAAATGGCAAAATTCCTGTGTACATGTATGCTGATCCTGACCGCCCTGTGGATTCTGGATGTAATCAGCGACAGACAAACACTGAGCAAAGATTTGATCCGGCTCCATGTGGTAGCCAACTCTGACTCCATTGCAGACCAAACTATCAAGATCCAGGTCCGGGATGCGGTGACTGCCAGTCTGCAGCCTGCAATGGCAGATTTGAAGGATACCCGGCAGGCCGAAGCCTACTTGCAGGCCCATTTGTCCAATCTGGAAGAGATCGCCAACCAGACTCTGGCAGAAGCAGGTGTTCAGGAAAAAGCCACGGTGACATTGGCAGAGGAAGCCTTCCCGGTGCGCCATTACGATACCTTTTCGCTGCCTTCCGGAGTCTATCGATCCCTGCGTATCACCATCGGTGAGGGACAGGGAAAAAACTGGTGGTGTGTGGTGTTTCCGTCGCTGTGTCTGCCGGCAGCCGGGGAGAATTTCTCCGATACAGCCGCCGGAGCAGGCTTTTCAGATGGCTTAAGCAGCACGCTGGAAGGGGAACAGCCATACCAGGTGCGGTTTTTTCTCCTGGATCTGTTAGGGAAAGTGCAAAATTTCTTCCATCAGTTTGGATAATACCCTGTTT
>JAGBEM010000050.1 GCA_017936985.1 Oscillospiraceae bacterium | reverse complement strand
GTTGTCCTTATACATGTACTCCACCATCCCGAATGCAAGCTTTTTGCGGGTTATTCTCGGGTTTCCCTTTCTCTTATTATATCATATTTCTTCCGTTTTTCCTTGTATTTCAATGGGTTTGGGGTTGTGAAGTGAAGCCTAATTAAGAAGACCGCAATGTATTTGTTAGCACCGATGCTGTCATAAGAATTGACGCATATGAAAGTGAGGTACATTTCATGCAAAAGGAAACAAAACTGCAAGAGATGTTAGAGAAACGGGAAAAGATCAAAGAAGGCGGCGGTGCGAAAAAGATCGCAAAGCAGCATGACGCCGGCAAGATGACTGCCAGAGAGCGGATAGAGTTTCTTTTTGATCCGGGTACCTTCCAGGAATATAACATTTTCATGAAGCATCACTGCCACAACTTTGGCATGGAGAAGGTGGATACGCCGGCTGAAGGCGTTGTGACCGGCTATGGCCTGATCAACGGACGCGGCGCGTTTGCTTTTGCGCATGACTTTACTGTGTTGGGCGGCGCCCTGGGAGAAATGCAGGGCATGAAGATCAAGCGTGTTCAGGAACTGGCCTTGGATGCCGGAGTTCCGATCATAGGCCTGAATGATTCCGGCGGCGGTCGAATCCAGGAAGGACCCGCTACCTCTTACGGTGCTATTTTCTACAACAATGTTATCGCTTCCGGCGTGATCCCGCAAATCTCTGCGATCATGGGCCCCTGCGCAGGCGGAACCGTATACGCTCCTGCGCTGACGGATTTTATCTTTTCCGTGGATAAAACGAGCCGTTCCTTCATTACCGGACCCAAGGTGATCAAAAATGTGACCGGTGAGGTGGTGGACAGCGAAAAACTGGGCGGTGCGCTGACCCATAACACGGTGTCCGGCGTGTCCCACTTTTTCTGCAAGGATGATGTTGACTGCATTTCGAAAATCAAGACACTGCTGAGCTATCTTCCTGCCAACTGCCGGGAGATGCCCCCTGTCGTTCAGACCGGTGATGACCCCAACCGCCGCTGTGAGAGGCTCAATTCTCTGGTGTCTGAGGAATTGAACAAAGCCTATGATATTCGGGAGATCATTCGCGAGATTGCCGATGACCATGTGTTTTTTGAAACACAGGAGCTGTATGCCAAGAATATCGTTACCGGTTTTATCCGCATGAATGGACGCTCAGTAGGCGTGATTGCAAACCAGCCTATGAACAGGGCAGGCTGCATTGATATCAACGCGTCTGATAAGGCTGCCCGGTTCATTCGGACCTGTGACTGCTTTAATGTGCCGCTGCTGTCTGTGGTGGATGTGCCGGGTTATTTGCCTGGCGCGGAGCAGGAGTTCGGTGGGATTATCCGCCACGGCGCAAAGATGATTTACGCTTGGGCAGAGGCAACGGTACCGAAAATCGTGATGGCCGTTGGAAAGGTGGTTGGCGGCGCCCGTCCCGCCATGTGTTCGTGGGAGCTGCACCCGGATTTCATCTTTGCCTGGCCAACAGCGCAGATCGTGGTGGTTGGCGCCGAAGGTGCTGTGGATATCTGCCGCAAGCACGAACTGCGGGAAGCGGAGGAATCCGGCGCGGATGTTGCCGCATTGCGCAAGCAGTTTATCGAGGAGTACCGTCAGGAATTTCACAATCCATATAAGGCTGCTGAGTACGGAAAGATCGAAGATATTATTGAGCCGGCAGATTCTCGCCGGGTGATTTGCAGCACGCTGGAGCTGTTTAAGAACAAGCAGGTAGTTCTGCCTGCAAAGAAGCATGGCAATATGCCTGTTTGACGGAAGGAGAATGTTAATATGGCAAGCGGATACGGCCCCTTGGCTGGGACGAAAATCGTTGACCTGACACAATTTCTCTCTGGACCTCTGGCCACAATGATACTGGCCGATCTGGGTGCGGAAGTTATTAAAATCGAACGACCCGATCGCCCCAAGGCCAGCGGCCCGTTCCTTAATGGCGAGCGTATTTATGATTTGTCGGTTCAGCGCAGCAAAAAGAGCGTTACATTGAATCTGAAGGCCGAAAAAGACAAGCAGGTTCTGCTGGAGTTGGTTCGTCGGGCTGATGTGTTGGTAGAAAACTTCAAGCCCGGCACCATGGAGCGTATGGGACTGGGGTATGATGTGATCTCGCAGGTAAACCCCAGCATCATCTACGCCGCTGTTTCCGGCTTTGGTTATTCCGGCCCTTACAAATCCCGCGGTGCGCTGGATATGGTGATTCAAGGAATGAGCGGCCTGATGAGCCTTACCGGAGAGCCTGATGGCGGCGCCATGCGCTGCGGAACCTCCGCAAGTGATATTTTTACCGGCCTATATACCTTCGGTGCAATCAACGCCGCACTTTATGACCGCGAAAAGACCGGCAAGGGACAGTTTGTGGATATTGCCATGCTGGATTCTACGTTCTCGTGTCTGGAAAATGCGGTGATCAACACCTGTTTGTTCCATGAAAACCCCAAACGCGTTGGCAACAGCCATCCCACCAGTGTGCCATTTGGCACATTCCCCACTAAGGACGGGAACGAGATTATCATTACCTGTTCTCGTGACTCTGCGTTTTATAATCTTGCCAGAGCCATGGGACGTGAGGACATGATCACCGACGAACGGTTTTCCAAGGCTGAGGCCAGACGCCAGAATAAGACTGAAATTTATGCTGAGATCAACAAATTCACGATGCAGCATACGCTGGATGAATGCGAGGCGGTTCTGGAGGCCAATGATGTTCCCAACGGCCGGATCAATACAATGACTATGATCTGCAGCGATCCTCAAATCGCGGCGCGCAATATGATCGTTGAAGTAGAACACCCCGTAGCCGGCAAGTATCAGATGGCCGGCAGTCCGATCAAGCTGGGAAGCTATCCGGATATTACCTATGCCCCGGCTCCCACGCTTGGCCAGCACACAAGGGAAGTGATGCAGGAGCTGGGAATGTCCGATCAGGAAATTGATGAGATTCTGGCAGCTCAACAGGAATTGGTCAACCAGAAAAAGTAAGCGAATTTGCACAAAGCTTCCACATCTTAAATAGAGCGGGAAAGTATAAAGAGGTATTTAGAATGGTAGTGAATCAAGATCTGTGTATTGGTTGCGGAATTTGTACCGTGTACTGCCCCGCCGATGCCATCACCAT
>JAGBEM010000049.1 GCA_017936985.1 Oscillospiraceae bacterium | reverse complement strand
GATATGCAGTGCCATAAGTGCCACGGCACCGGCGAGATCGACGGTCAGGTCTGCTCCACCTGCCACGGCGAGGGCTGGATCGAGCTGCTGGGTGCCGGCATGGTTCACCCCAAGGTTCTGGAGAATTGCGGCATCGATTCCGAGAAGTACTCCGGCTTTGCTTTCGGCATGGGCCTGGAGCGCACCGCCATGGGCCGCCTGAAGATCAACGACCTGCGTCTGATCTTTGATAACGACGTTCGGTTCCTGAGCCAGTTCTAAAGGAGGGATAGATCATGAAACTCAACAGAAAATGGATCAATGAGGAATTCGTGGATCTTTCCCACGTTTCCGATAAGGAATATGTTGAAAAGCTCACTGTGTTCGGCCAGAAGGTAGAGACCTGGGAACGCATGGATGCCGAGATCAAGAATGTGGTAGTCGGCAAGGTGCTGGACATTGTCCGTCACGAAAACTCTGACCATATGTGGGTCTGCCAGATCGATGTAGGCGAAGCGGAAGCTGTCCAGATCGTTACCGGCGCTCAGAATGTAAAGGCCGGCGATCTGGTGCCTGTTGCCAAGCACAACTCTTACCTGCCCGGCGGTGTGCACATCACCAAGGGCAAGCTGCGTGGTGTTGTTTCCAACGGCATGCTCTGCGGACTAGAGGAGCTGGGTCTGAGTCTGAACGATTATCCCAACGCTATTCTGGATGGTATCTGGATCCTCAACGACGAGGATTGCCAGGTGGGTCAGGACATCAACCTGGTCATGGGCAACGACGACACCATCGTAGATTTTGAGATCACCAACAACCGTCCTGACTGCTACTCTATCATCGGTCTGGCAAGAGAGTCCGCTGCTGCTTTTGGCCTGCAGATGAAGCATCACGAGCCTGTTGTGAAGGGTTCTGACGCTGGCTCCATGTATGAGATGCTGGACGTGGAGGTGCCTGCTACGGAGCTGTGCAACCGCTACTCCTCCCGGATGGTGAAGAATGTCAAGATCGCGCCCTCTCCCAAGTGGCTGCGGCAGCGGCTGAGAGCCAACGGTGTGCGTCCCATCAACAACATCGTTGATATTACCAACTATGTGATGCTGGAATACGGCCAGCCCATGCACGCTTTTGACTACCGCTATGTAGGCTCCGGCAAGATCATTGTCCGTGAAGCTGAGGAAGGCGAAACTTTGACCACTCTGGACGGCAATGTGCGCAATCTGAAGCCCGGTATGCTGGTCATTGCGGACGAGACCAAGCCCATCGGCCTTGCCGGTATCATGGGCGGCGAAAACTCCGAAATTCTGGACGACACCACGACCGTCGTCTTTGAGTCTGCCAACTTTAACGGCACTTCCATCCGTCAGACTGCTCTGGCACTGGGTATGCGTACCGAGTCCTCCGGTAAGTTTGAAAAGAATCTGGATCCCATGATGACTGTTCCTGCTGTGCAGCGGGCCTGTGAGCTGGTGGAGCTGCTGGGTGCCGGCGATGTGATGGACGGCATCATCGACATCATCAACTATGTTCCCGAGGCAAAAACGCTGCCTCTGGAGCCGGAGAAGATCAACCGCCTGCTGGGTACCAAGATCCCCAGAGAGGATATGGTCAAGTATCTGAATCTGCTGGAGATCGATGTGGATGGCGACAATATTCTTGTCCCCTCCTTCCGTCCCGACCTGAATCTGATGGCGGATATCGCAGAAGAAGTGGGCCGCTCCTACGGCTACAACGAGATCCCCACCACCACCCTCAAGACCGCAACCGCCGGTGGCTACAGCCCCGAAATGCTGATGGAGAGCAAGGCTGGTCAGCTTTGCCGCAGCCTAGGCTACAGTGAGATCATCACCTATTCCTTCGTATCCCCTGCCAGCTTTGATCAGATCCGGATCCCCCAGGATTCCCCTCTGAGAAATACTCTGAAGATCCAGAATCCTCTGGGTGAGGACACCTCTGTGATGCGTACCATCGCACTGCCCTCCATGCTGGACATTCTGGCCAGGAATAACAATTACCACAACAAATCTGTTAAGCTCTATGAGCTGGCTAAGATCTACCTGCCCGTTCCCAGACAGCGTCTGCCTCTGGAGCCCAAGATGCTGGTTCTGGGCACTTACGGTGCCGGTGAGACATTCTTTAGCCTGAAGGGCGAACTGGAAGCTGTGCTGACCGGCCTGCGGATCCCTAAGGCGAGCTTCACCGCAGTTAAGGACAATCCCTCTTACCACCCCGGCCGCTGCGCTATGGTCAGCGTGAACGGCGTGGATCTGGGTTATATGGGTCAGGTGCATCCGCTGGTGGCTAAGAACTACGGTCTGGACTGCGAAGTTTACTGTGCAGAGATCGATTTTAGCAAACTGACGGCCTTGCAGCTGCCGGAGCCCACCTATGTTCCCCTGCCCAAGTATCCCACTGTCACCCGTGACCTGTCCTTCGTTTGCGACGAGAAAGTGACCGTTGCTGAGGCAGAAGCTGCTATTACTGCCGCCGCAGGCAAGCTGCTGCGCAAAGTCAGCTTGTTTGATATCTACCGGGGCACCGGTGTTCCCGAAGGCAAGAAGAGCCTGGCATTCTCCCTGGAGCTGCGGGCCGACGACCGGACGCTGACCGATGCAGATTCCGAAGCGGTCACCTCCAAGGTGCTGGCTGCTCTGCAGGAAAAGCTGGGTGCGATCCTTCGCTAAACATCTGTTCACAAAAAATTTTCCCAGAACTCTTTACAGAAGGCCAATTTTGGGATATAATACCTGTATCTACGATCAGGAGGTCGAAACCATGACGGAAAATACCATTAAGTTCACTGTTCCCAGTGACGACAAAGACAATATGCGCCGCATCCTCCGGACTGTGTTCGATGCTCTGCGTGAAAAGGGATACAACCCTGTCAATCAGATCGTCGGATACCTGCTTACTGAGGATCCCACCTATATCACCAACTACAACAATGCCCGCAGCATGATCTGCAAACTGGATCGGGATGAACTGCTGCAGGAATTGGTCCGGTGCTATCTGGCCTAAGCAAATCCCACCAAGAGGCTTTTGTCACGGCAAAAGCCTCTTTCTAATTTCATACTCCCCTCCGTCTTACAAAATCCACCCCTTAAGCGTGACCGATCCTGCCAAGTTCTGGTAATTGATGCGCAGGCGTTGACACATCGGTTACAAAATGTTACAATTTGATTACAATCTGAACAGGAGGTAACCGAAATGGCAGAAGAAAATGCAGTTCTTATGTACAAGGGTCATCCGCTGATGCGGAAGGATAACCTGATCTACTACGGATCTATGGCAGATTCCCACATTGTCATGCTTCAGATCCTGGAGACCAAAAAGGTCGGCGACCTGGATGTGGCTTCCAAGGTCTCTGTCCAGCTTCAGCTGACAGATCCTGCGGCCAAGAGCCGGGATCGGATCGTAAAGAAGGGCGAAAAAGACGGTCTGTACACCGCTTTGGATTTTGGCTGTGTATGGCTTGAGCGTGCTTTGGCAGGCAAATAACAATTTCTCGTAAGACGGAGGGCATCGTATGAAACGCATTACGCGCATTGCCAGCCTGGTGCTGGCATTTTTTCTTTTTATTGGCATCTGCACCCCCGGCGCAAAGGCTGCCGGCGGCAGCATCAAAACCGGCATCGGCTTTGTGCAGGCCACATCCTTGCGGCTGCGCAGCGGCCCGGGTACATCCTATAAAACTTTGGATTATGCATATAATAACGAAGTCGTGGTCCTGATGGGCAAAACCGGTGATTGGTACAAGGTCAACTACAATCTGCAGGTAGGCTATATGCACAGCGATTACCTGCGCACGGCAACCAAGGAAAACGCAGAACTGGGTTACGGACGGGTCAACGGCTCCCGGGTCAACATCCGCAGCGGCCCGTCCACCGGTTACGGCGCGGTGGCACAGGCAAGTCTGGGAGACAAAGCATACATCATCGGCATCAACAATCAGTGGTTTAAGATCATCTACGGAGAGCAGATCGGCTACATCCGCAGTGATTACCTGGACCTGGCGGAGTATCCCTATGAAAACCGGGACTCTGCAAACACTCCCCTTTTCTTCCGGGGCGGCAAATCTACCGGTGTTGCGCCCAGTGCATCTGCACTGAATGGCAACAATGCTGGCGGAACAGCCACCACCGGGCAGAAAATAGTGAATACTGCCAAGCAGTTTCTGGGCGTCCCCTATGTGTGGGGCGGCAGCACACCCAACGGATTTGACTGCTCCGGACTTGTGCAGTATGTGTTCAAAGCCCATGGCATTTCTCTGCCGCGGACAACCAAGGAGCAATGGACAGTGGGTGCATCCATTTCCAAGTCTCAGTTGGAGATCGGTG
This sequence comes from Oscillospiraceae bacterium, assembly GCA_017936985.1. The sequence continues at coordinate 8,429 of JAGBEM010000049.1, read as the reverse complement.
ATCTGGTATTTTTTGCCAACACCTACACCACCGGCATTTCGCATGTGGGTATCTATGTGGGCAACAACCAGTTTATCCACGCATCTTCCAGCAAAGGTGTGATCATTTCTTCTTTGAGCAATACTTACTGGGCCGCACATTATTACGGCTGCAGAAGCATCATATAATCAAAAGATCCTGCCCTCGGCAGGATCTTTTTTGTATGTGAAAGGATTTGTTGACGCATACTAACAAAAATCTGCAGGAAAGGTGCGTTTTTCATGGCAGTCAACAAACGAGGCAGACAGAGCTTTCAGTTAAGCGAAATGCCGGTGATCACCGCCTGGACCAGTGTGGCTGGCAAAAAAGAATCGGAAGGCCCTCTGGCCCACGGTTTTGATATCACCTCTCAGGATACCCTGTTTGGACAGAAAACCTGGGAACAGGCAGAAAAGCAAATGCAAAGATTAGCGCTGGACAAATTACTGCAAAAAGCAGGCATCACCAAGGCGCAGTTGGGTTTGGTGTTTTCCGGGGATCTGCTGAACCAGTGTATCGGTTCTTCCTTTACACTGCGCAACACCGGCATTCCACATCTGGGGCTTTACGGCGCCTGCTCAACGATGGCAGAAAGCCTGCTGCTCAGCACCATGGCAGTGGGCGGCGGTTTCTTCGACAAAGTAGTAGCCATGACCTCTTCCCATTTTGCATCTTCTGAGCGGCAATATCGGTTCCCCCTGGGCTACGGCGGTCAACGGACTCCCACCGCCCAATGGACCGTAACCGGTTCCGGTGCGGCACTGGTCTGCGCCGCAGGAAAAGGCCCCCGGATCGACAGCTGCACCGTTGGCACGGTCACCGATCTGGGGATCAAAGATGCCAACAACATGGGCGCAGCCATGGCGCCGGCGGCCTATGCCACCATTCGGGCGCATCTGGAAGATATGAAGAAGACACCGGAGGATTTCGATCTGATCATCACCGGCGACTTGGGACAGCTGGGCAAGGAAATGCTGCTGGAGCTGGCAAAGCGGGACGGTGTCAGCTTGGGCGGCAGACTGGTGGATTGCGGAACGATGGTATTTGATCTATCCGAGCAGGATGTGCATTCCGGCGGCAGTGGCTGCGGCTGCAGCGCCATTACCCTTTGCGGTCACTTTTTGGACAAGCTGGACAAGAACAAGCTGAAACGGGTTTTGTTCTGCGGCACCGGGGCGCTCCTTTCCCCCACCTCGACCCAACAGGGGCTTCCGATCCCCGGCGTGTGTCACGCTGTATCCATTATGGGAGGGAGGGACTGAAATGGACTATTTAAAGGCATTTTTGGTAGGCGGCGCACTGTGCTTGATCGGTCAGATCCTCATCGATAAAACCAAACTGACCCCCGCCCGGATCTTGGTCAGCTATGTGGTGATCGGTGTGCTTTTAAGCGCCATCGGTGTTTACGAGCCGCTGGTTGAATTTGCCGGTGCCGGTGCCACCGTGCCCCTGACCGGCTTTGGGCATACTCTTGCAAAGGGTGTCAAAGAAGCGGTGCAGGAAAAAGGCTTTCTTGGTATTTTGACTGGCGGACTGAAAGCTGCAGCCGGCGGCATTACTGCGGCAATTTTCTGCGGACTTTTGGTCAGCCTGATCTTCAAGGATAAGGATAAATCCTGAATTTTGGGGCAAGCTATTTTCGCGACATAGATCGCAAACAGAAAGAGGAGGAATTCCATCATGAATCAGCAGAATAAGAACCAGAATAACAATCAGAACCAGAACAGCAACCAGAATAACAACCAGAATCAGAACAGCAACCAGAATAACAACCAGAATCAGAACAGCAACCAGAACAAGAACAGCCGCTAAACGGCAAACAGGCACACCCGGATGGGTGTGCCTGTTCCTTTAATCGATGGAAACAAACCGATCCATATGGAAGAAATAAAGCAACGCCTGTTTGATCGGCAATTCATAGGTCCTGTGCAAAGCATCTGCATAGGCCAGCACCTGGGGGCGGTAATGCTCTGTCCGTTCCGGCAAGGTAGCTTCTGTCACCTTGTCCGTTTTGAAATCTACCACTGTGATTCCGTCCTCCTCCAGCAGCGCGCAATCCACTACGCCCTGCAGGAGGATCTTTTCTCCCTGCAATTGCGGATCAAAGTTCTCGCCATCGTCCAAAATGGAAAATTTAAACTCCCGCAGCACATTTTTGCTTTGCCGCAGGCGGCAGCCCAATTCGGTGGCAAAGAACGCTGCGATCTGGGCGCAATTGACCAGCTCCGCCTGTTCCCGGGTGATATACTGCCGGTTTACCAGTCGCTGTAGCTCCTCCCGGACTTCTTCTTCACTGCCGCAGGCTTCGTAGCGAATATACTGCATCACCGCATGAACAGCATTTCCTGCATCCACTGCTGTTTCGCCGCCGAATGTTCCTTTGCGCCATTTGAGCCAAGTTTTTTCCGGCTCTTTGGCGTTTTCCGCAGCTTCTGCATCCTTATCCCTGCCCTTGCGCTGGGTAGCTGTCTGCTTGGAGGGTGCTTGGGTGGCAGCATCGTGAGCATACCGGAAAGCCAGATTTTCCCGGAGCTTATCCAAACTCTCCGTCGGCAACGCCGTTGGGGTTGCTTGCAATTCCGGCTGCACAGCCGCATCTGCCGCTTGAACAGTTACCGCCCGAATCTTCCAGGCAGGTTCACCGGGTTTAGTCTGCTCCGGTTTTCCGCCCAGAGCGAACAGTTCTCCGGCCTCTGTCCGCTGCAAAGCTGCAATCAGTACCCACTGACCGGGGCAAGACACATCCCGCGTCAACAATTCCCGGCTGCCCATCTCCAGCCGCAGGGCGATACTTTGCAGATCGCTCTCAAGGTTTTCGTGGGCATAGGTCATGATCAGCCGGTCTCTTGCCCGGGTCAATGCTACATACAGAACACGCATTTCTTCTGACAGACTGTCTGCTGTGATCTTCACAGCAATGGCTTTTTTCGCGATGGTAGGATAGCGGACCCGGTTCTTTTCATCTACCGCCGAAAGGCCCAATCCCAGAGTCTGGTCACAAAGCACCTGGGCTCGGGTGCTCTCCCGGTTAAAGGTCCGGGAAAGGCCTGCCACAATGACCACAGGAAATTCCAGGCCCTTGGATTTATGGATGCTCATCAGCGTTACCGCGCCGGCAGCACTGTTTTCCCCAGCAGCGATCAGTCCCTTTTCCTCCAGACTGGAAAGGTGCTCCAAGAACTGCTCCAAATCCCGGCGGCCGCTTTTCTCGTAGGACACCGCCAAAGCATAAAAGGTCTGCAGATTGGCTTTTTTTGCTTCCCCGCCGGGCATGGCAGCATAGACGCTGTCCATCCGGGTCAGTGCAAAAATCTTTTCCAGAAGCACCGCAAGGCGCTGCATTCTGGCCTCCCGGCGAAGAAGTGCCAGGGTCTGTAAAAAGTTCTTGGTCTTTTCTGTTTCCCAGATGGTAAGCGCATCATACACACTGCCGTAGCGTCTGCCACTGCGCAGGGCTGCCAGGTCGTCGGCAGTGAAGCCGAATACGGGACTTGCCAAAACTGCGATCAGCGGAATGTCCTGTCTGGGATTGCTGATGGTTTGCAGGAAAGCCCGGAGCACAACGATCTCCTCAGTTTGCAGCAGATCCTCTCCGCCGCCACTGACGCAGCGGATCCCATATCCTGCCAATGCATTTTGGAAATGGATGCCCACAGAGCCGGGAGAACGCAGCAAGATCGCAATATCCTCCGGCACGATGGGCCGCAGGGCATCTCCCTGGCGGACATAATGCTTGCCATCCAGAAGTTCAGTGATCCGCTGGGCGACCATCTGGGCTTCCTCCAGGTAAGTGGTTTCCTGCACCTGCAGTGCCAGCAACTCTACCTCCGGTTCATCGAGAGGGATGTGGGGAATGCCTTCACGCAGCGTCTCTTCCTCTCCATAGGTAAGACCGCCTACCCGTTCGGACATACAGCAGCGGAACACATCGTTGACACCGGCCAGCACCGCGCCGCCGGAGCGGAAATTGCTGGACAGCATGATCTTTCTTCCCTGGCCGACTTGCGCCTGCTCCGCAGGTACATACGCATTGTACTTTTCCAGAAAGATCCCCGGGTCTGCCAGACGGAACTGGTAGATGGACTGTTTTACATCGCCCACCATAAAGCAGTTCTGCCGTTGCTGCGTTAATGCAGAGAAGATTGCATCCTGTACCGCATTGGAGTCCTGGTATTCGTCTACCATGATCTCCCGGAAACGGCTGCCGATCTCCCGAGCCGCTGCGGTAATGCCGCTGCGGCTTTTCCCTAGCAGAAGATCCAATGTTTGATGCTCTAAGTCGCCGAAATCCAAAATTCTGCGGCTCTTTTTCGCCTTTTGATAGCTGTCCGAGAAACGGCGCACCAACGCCGCCATTCCCCGCACCGCTGATGCCGACTGGCCCATATCAGAAAACACCTGAGCGCTCCTGTCAGCAAAGCTCCGGAGCTTCTTTTCCAGGCCCTTTTTGCAAGCGGTACGCACCGCTTTGATCCGTTCTGCCAGCATAGGGTCAGTGATATTCTTGGAAAACCGCAGGGTGCCATAGTCAATATCCTTATGGATCACCACATCATCCCAGCGGGTGCAGCCGCGCAATGTCTGCAGCTGATATACCGTATCCAGCAGCAGCGCAGCCGGTTTTTCCATACCCGGAGACTGCGTCGCCAAAGCGACACAGGAAGCCATAGCTTCGATCTGCAGGTCCAGATAATCCATCAGGTCTGCCATCAGATACTGTCCCCAGACAGTCTGGGAAGCATCCTTGAGTCCTGCGACATCCGCATTTTGAACACAGCTTTGCAGCCAGTCTTCCGGATCCAGGTGACACCGGGCACTGTCATAAACCTTCAAAAGGATCTCCGGTACCAACCTGTCATCCCGGCCAAGCCCCTGCGAATCCACAAACGCCCGGAAATCCAGGTCTTCATAAGCATGATCGTAGGCCCCATCCAGCATTCGGGTCATGCAGGATTCACGCAGCTGGACACATTCATTTTCGTCTGCCACCCGGAAATCCGGAGCAATATCCAACCGGTAAGCATATTCTCGGAGAATGTCTGCACAGAAAGCGTGCACGGTGGAGATCTTCGTTAAGTACAGCCGCTGCATCTGATGTTGCAGGTGGCGGTTCTGGGGATCCTGGGCAAGGTGCTCTGTCAGCTTGGCAGCGATCTTACCCCGAAGCTCCGCAGCCGCAGCCTTGGTATAGGTGATGATCAGAAACTCATCCAGATTAGCAGGGTCCGCTGGATCCAGCAGATAGCGCATCAGCCGATCCACCAGCACTTTGGTCTTGCCTGAGCCAGCCGCCGCAGATACCAGCAGCTTTCCGCCCCGGTCATTGACTGCCTGCTGCTGTTGGGGAGTCAGTTTTTCAGCCACGGCCGCTCACCTCCTTTTCCACTTCTTCCCAGAATTTCCGGGACTCCATAGCCTTGTAATTGCGTCTGCCTTCCACAGTCGCCTGATGGCATACTGCGCCATAAGGACAGTAGGAGCAGGCATTGTGGGCAGTGCCGCGGGTATAGGGATTGGGGGTCACATTACCGGCGGCAATATCATCGACCATATTCCCCAGCCAAGAGAATATATACTTTTTCAGCATCTTCAGCTGATCCCGGTCAGCCAGATCGCCGGAAAGGCTGCCGTCCTTTTTGCGGCTGCAGCAAAGTCTGCCGGAATCCTCCGGGTCCATGGCCTGCAGCACCTGCTCATCGTTCAAAAGCAGACCCCTGCGCTTCCACTGGCTGCGGCGCTCCATTTGCGCCTGCTCCTGTGTCAGTGCGCCGTCAGCACTCATCAGCGGCGCACGAGCCGGGAAGTACTGAACACCGGCGGCAATGGGATTTTCTCCCACCACCGACTGTCCGCCCTGCTCCAACGCAAACAGATAAAGAAGCATCTGCAGACCAACGCCATTATACACGTCACAGTAGTCAAAATCTTTCTTGCCGGTCTTGTAGTCTACTACCCGGAAGTAGTGATTGCCATTTTCCTGCCAGATGTCCACCCGGTCCACGAAGCCCAGAAGCGCCGCTTCCATCTGCTTTGCCGGCACTGCAATGGCGGGCATTTTGCCGTCATCGCCAAAGGCGACCTCAAAATCCTCGGGGCAGAATTGGGATGTGCGCAGCTCCTGCCACAGCTCTGTGACCACCATTTCCAATTCCCGGCGGTTACGCTGGAACAGATAGGCGATCCGGGCAGAATCGATCTGACTGAACCGTTCCCGGGTGTATTCCTGGGAATAGGCCATGGCGATGTCCATCGTCTGCTCTAGGGACACTTCATGAAAGCCGCCCAGTTCCATAACGCGCCGGGCTGTGTTTTCCAAAACCGCGTGGACATAGGTACCGAACTCTGCTGGGTCGATGGTGGTTTCCTTCCGTTCCTTGGCACGCATGCCGTATTTGAGGAAGTAAGACAGGCGGCATTCCGCCTGGCGGTCCACCTGAGATGCGGACAGATTCAGCTTTTGTCCGTAAAGGGCAAAAACATTTTCCTTTTCGATGCGGCCCAGGGTGAAGTTTGCTCTGCGGACGGTGTCTTCGTAGGCTTCTTCCAGGCCCAATGCCCGGGCTGCATCCGCTTGACCAAACCGGGCCAGGTATGCGCCGGCTTCCTTGGGATCTGCCATAGCTGCCACCGGCTGGGCAGTGACGGTCTTTGCGCCCCCTGCCATATCGGAAAGCCGGCGATATACATAGGACGGCTGGGCTGCAGAGCAAAGCACCGTGATGCTCTCCTTTGCGCCGCAGAACACGCCGTAAATCTCTGCAAATTCCGCCTGGAGGCCTTCTACCGCACCACCAGTCAAAGGCACGCCCATGGTGCGAAGGGCTGTTCTCTCCTGGTCGGACAGCAAGCCCTTGGATCCGCCGTAACCGGGCAACGCCCCCTCCTCGGCGCCCAGGACGATCAGATGCTTTTCCTCCTGGCAGCGCATGGCGCTGATGGGGCCAGCCATCACCGCATCCAACACTGGTGGAATGGTGCCCACATCATACTGGCTTAAAAGCAAAGTCAGCAGCCGGGTAAATGTCTCCGGCTCCCATACGGTTTTGCCCAGCACATCGTGGAGCTGTTCCAGGGCAGTCAGTAAAATCTCCCAAAGCTGATTCAGGATCTGGGCGCTGCGGTTATCGCCGGCATCATCCATGTCATCGGCCAGCTTACCCAGCCGGTCTGCCAAGCGGATCTCTTCCAGGAAGGCATACAGTGCCTCTACCTGCTGCGCAAGATCCTTGGCATCCTGAAAAGCCCGGTGCAAATGGAACAGCGGTTCCAGCGCCCGGGTTTTGGCTGCATTGAGCCGATCCAGTCGCCCCTGAGTAGCTTCTGTCCACTTATCCGCCAGACCATCGGGGTGGTTTACCCACTGGCTTTCCCAAGCTTTTCCCCGGATACCCCAGGTAATGGCATAATTTTCCACCCGGTCGCAAGTGTCCGGGTCCAGCGGCGACAAAACCGAACGCAGATACCGCACCACATCTGCCTGCTCAAAACCGCCCAATGCAGCATCCAGAGCAGAAAGCACGGTGGTGATCACGGTTTTCTGCAAAATATCCTCATTGCCCGACTGGTAGACCGGAATGCCGCAGCGGTGGAACACCAGGCTGATCGCATCTGCGTAAGCGCCCATGTCGGAACAGACGATGCTGATATCCCGGTAGCGGCAGCCTGCGTGCACCAGTTCCATGACCCGCTGGGCAGCGATCTCCACCTCTGCACACTGGGTATCTGTGCGCAGGATCTGCAATTGGGCAGTCTGCTCCAGTCGGGGGATCGGCCCTTGGAAAAGTGCGTTACAAGCGGCAGAAAGTGCCGTATTTTCGCTTTCCAGAATCTGGATTTTTACTTCCACACCGGCATTTTTTGCGCAGCGGATCAACTCCATGGCGGTGGTACCGGCTTTTTCAAATGCCATTTTATCGGAATCCACTGCATCGCAGTTCAAGCCTACCGTCACCGAGGGGCTGACCCGGATCAGATGCTCCAAAATTGCTAAATGCTGCCGGGTCAGATCCGGGAAACCGTCTATGTAGAACACATGCTCCTGACCGAAATTACCATCTTCCAACTGCTCCAGCAGCCAGTTCATCTGATCTCTGGGGTCACGTTTACCCTGGGCGCAAAGGCTGTCATAGCTCTCCAGCAGCAGGGAAAGCTCCTCCAGCTTTTGGGCAAGGCTTCCCTCTGTCTGCTCAGAGGCCAGGGACAGATCCTGGGCCGTAATGCAACAACGTTTGAATTCGTCCACTGCATCCACCAGTTCCGTCAGAAATTCCGGCTTCGTTTCCACTGCCGCGTAGGCTTTCAGACGGCTGTGCAGCTGCCGGGCGGCAGCTGCCATGGCCACCACGCGGCCGCCGTTATCCATACACGCAGGCGCAGCGCAGCCTACACAGTCAGCTACTCTCCGGGCCAGT
>JAGBEM010000048.1 GCA_017936985.1 Oscillospiraceae bacterium | reverse complement strand
CGAAGTTACCCTCATCATCCAGAATTTCCAGGGATGCCAGCAGACAGTAGGAACTGTCCGCACTGAACGCAGAGGTATTGGCTCTGGAATTGATAAGGCCGTACTTCTTGGAGAATTCATCATAAAGATTGTTCAGCTTGGTCTGCTCGGCGGTAATAAAGGATTCCGGGAAGTCCTCTGTCTGATATTCAATCAGCTGACGAACACTATCCCGGATGGCAATTAAGCCTTTGATACGACTTTCAGCGGTGGCAGATACATCCACCGGATTCATGCGACTGTTCTCACGGTAGTAAACCTTACCCTCAACAACCGTATAGCTGAAGTTCCGCACATTGGGAAGTGCCGGGATGGACAGATCTTCCTCACCGTCCAAAACCTCGTCCAGATCGTATTCGGTGATCTCGGCATGGATGTTCTGAATGGCATCGGACAGCAGTTCTTCCAAGGGAAGATTCTCATAGGGGACACATGCCAGTTCCGGACCGAAGGGGCCGGAGATTTCTTTCATGTCGCCCAGAATCATATCCGGGTTATCCACGAAATACTGGTTCATCTTATTGCCGTTGGCGTCGGTGTTCAAATGCACCCACGCAGGCTCAATGTCCACCATGCGATCCCGCTTCTGCAGGAAAATGATGTCGGAGGTCACTTCCGTGCCGGCAGCGCTCTTGAAGGTATCATTGGGCAAGCGAATGGCACCCAGCAGGTCTGCCCGTTGTGCGATATACTTTCGCACGGCGGGGTTTTCCTTGTCCATGGTGCCCTTGGAAGTGATGAATGCCACAATACCACCGGGACGAACCTTGTCCAAGGTTCGGGCAAAGAAGTAGTCGTGGATCAAGAAATTGTGCTTGTCGTACTGCCTGTCGGGGACTTTGAACTGACCGAAAGGAACATTGCCGATAGCCGCGTCAAAGAAGCTGTCGGGCAACTCAGTCTTTTCAAATCCCTGCACTGCAATGGAGGATTTCTGATACAGCTGCTGGGCGATCCGTCCGGAGATACTGTCCAGTTCCACACCGTACAGCTGAGACTGCGCCATACTGTCGGGGAGCATACCAAGGAAGTTACCCACACCGCAGGAGGGTTCCAAAATGTTGCCCTGCTTGAAGTTCATGTTCTCCAACGCCTTGTACATGGCACGGATGACCACCGGAGGCGTGTAAAATGCCGTCAAGGAGGACTCCCTGGCGGCTGCATATTCTTCTTCAGTCAGTAAAGATTTCAGTTCCTGGTATCTGCTGTGCTTTTCATCGAAGCAGACTGCAAGACCACCCCAACCGACATACTTGGACAGCACTTCCTGTTCTTCCGGTGTTGCCAGTCTGCTCTCAGCTTCAAGTCGTTTCAGCAGACGGATGGCAGCAACATTGTTCGCATACCGCTGACCGGGTGTACCGACACCCAAATCATCGTTAGTGATGCGGAAATTATGGCGCTGACTACTGGGGATCTCCGGCAACAGCATCGCTGCAGCAGTTCGTGCTTTCGGCTTGGGGGCAGGCGGCGCAAGCATTGCAGGCGGCTGAATTGGGATTTCCCGGAACTGGTTGTTGCGTTCATCCTGGGCAAGCATTGCTTCAAAGCGCTCCTTGCTTTCTGCCCGGAAAACGGGATAAGCAAGTGTCGGGTCACGCAGTTGAATCTCCCTATCACGAATCTGCTCAACACGGAAAGCGGTATCATCCAGATAGACAGTATCGCCAACCTTGTATTGCCACAGAATATCGTCTGCTTTGACAGCAACCTTTGCCAGCTGTTCCGGTGTAAAGGCGTACAGATCGTCCATATCCGGGTCAAGCAATTCTTTTTCAGTCAGTTCTTCCAAAGAACCGTACTGGCGTCGGTCTACAATGACACCCTCCACATACCGGTCAATGCTGAAATCAATTAGATTTGCGTGGATCTGGATAGGAATTTCATCCTGGGTAATGGTGGTATGCCCCATGCCCACATGCCGCAGATCTTCGTACTCCACTCTGGAGTCGAACATACCGATGCAGTAACGGTCAATGTAGCGCAATGCCTTTTCCAGCGGCGTTTCGGTACGGCGGCTGTGAATGACCCCATTTTCCAGGTTTTGAAGGAAATGGGGGCGCTCCATGATCGTGGGGAACATAGCGGTATCGCCAACTTCACGGTAGAAAATCCGCTTCTCTGTGATACCGGTAATATAGATTTCCTTGTCACCCTCGTCCTGCTTCATAAGGAAGAAATCGCCCTCATTGACAGGAAGCGGTTCTGTTTCAGCAGCAACATTTGCCACATCGCTGAGCACTCGCTGGATGAAGGGGTCACGGTCAAGGGCATCGGGGTCAACCACCTTACCGTCTACAATGCCGTTGCGTTCCAGTCTTGCCCGGATTGCCGCAGGATCTACATCGTCAAGGAAATCGTGTTCCGGTTCGTTTTGCAGGTAGGGATTGTCCACCTTTTGGAAACCGGCAACGGGGGAATCCAAGTCCTCTACGAAGTCTGTGGGGATGGTTTTTCCATCTTTGTCCCGGTACAGCACGATGCTGATGGGGACACCACTGCCGTTGCAGTCCAGTATTTCTTTGACAAGGGCATCCCCGTCCAGGAACTCACCGGAATATGCAACTTCCCCCTTGTTGTTCAGATAGTCAATTCTACCTGCCATGGGAACCGTGGACATATCCACGGCGGTCAGTTCTTTCAAATCCAGATGTCGCAGTTTTTGCGCCAACATGGTTTCCAGATCGGGGAACTTCTCCTTCTTGACAACAACCCCATCCATCTTGGTGATGATGGCGGCGTTTTCCAGATCTGCATAAACCGTAATGCTGTGCAGATCATTGTCCGTCAGTCCGGTGCCAATGGGGATAAGGTTTCCGTCTTTCTCCATGCTGTACTCTACACCGTACTCCTGCCGTATAAAGTCACGGATGAGCCGCTGTGCCTCGGCAACTTCGTGGAGGAAGTTGGAGGAAGCCATAACCAAATTGCCCTTATCGAGATTCCTTTCAAAGTCCTCCCGGTTCATATTGGTGGCTTCCTGGTCCGGAAGATCGAGAGGGAATGTATACCACACATCATCTGGGTCGATGCTCTGAATAACCGCAACGGCACGGCCAATGGTATCGTCACCGGCAATAAACGCGGCACCTTTGCGGTATTCCTTGCCGTTGGGCGTGGTCATAGCGGTATCGGGCGCAAGTCCGTTTTGCTGCTGTACTTTATTCAGATAGTTCTCCGCTGATTCCTGTTCGGCAAATCGGAACAGTTGCCCATCTTCGCCATAGTAACGGTTCAGCGCAGCATCCCAAATTCCCATGATGCCACCCTCCATGGGCAGCAACCGGATAGAGAATCGTTTGGGATCATCCATTTGCAGGTGTGGGCGCTCTAATCCCATAAAGAAGTCGCCATTGTCCAGATTTAACTCAAAATGACCCCGGCGCAGCTTTCGCGGGGCACGGTCTGGATCTTCAACAGGTGTGTACCAAACATAGCTGTCATTGACATAATCAATGACCGAACCGGGTCGCCATACCTGCATCACATAACTGCTGAAGGTGTCACCAATGCGGTATTCCGTGCCACCAGGGGAACGGAACACAACCCCTTCCAAAGTGCCACCCTCCGGGCGTTCTGCAACATTCTGCAGGCCGGAGAGATAATTACTTGCACCCTCCGGGTTATCAAAGCGGATAATACGGCCCGATTCGGTGTAGAAGGTATCCAGGGTGGCATCCCAGATCGCCAGTTCTCCATCTGTATCCGGTAGGGGACGAATGGAGAACCGCATGGGGTCTGCCTTGGAAATAGGACGGGACAGCATAGGATAGGTTTCTTCCCAAACCTCCCGGTGCAGCTTATCGTGGAAAGACGGTGTATCATAGTACATCTGCAGGAAGTGGTTCTCCCACTGTCCGGTGTTGACTACGGTACTGATTGCCGCATTACATTCGATTTGTGCGTTCTGCTGATCGGAGTTACGGCAGGCATTTTGATACTTAGTATCCGCAAGCACCGCGTCCCGGACTGCGGGGTAATTCCTCTCATAGATGGAGTTAAAGGTAGGTGTTTCGGAGTGAACGGCAGTTTGCGGTTCCAGTTCCCGGTACTCACCGGAATAGAGGAACAGTTCATTATCTCCGGGCAGATACAGCTTGCCGTTCTCAGCACAGCGGAACACATCTGCCTTGGAATCACCGCTTGCTGCATAGAAGTCCTTGTGGGAATAGGCAGCTTTTGCCCAGTCATAGGCAGATAGGCCAAGCTTCTGATCGGAGGCAATCTGCTCCTTCATCAGCTTATCCATATCGTACCAAGAAGGAAGATTACCTACAGCTTCAAAATGATACCCACCGTACTGGAAGTAGGCAGGTCTGGATATAGTAGAGATTTCTTTCCCAGTCAAGTCCCTGGAAGCAATCGCAACAGAATGAGTGTGCCGTAGCTTATCCACATACTTATCAAGTACATGGAACGGGAAACCGCACATTTCCACTCTGCCGCTTCCGGGGATATTTCTGTTTGTCAGTGTCAGATCCAGCAGCGGTGCAATTTCCTTGGCATCCTCGCCATACATCTCATAGAAATCACCAACCTGGAACAGCACGATCTCATCCGGATGCGCTGCTTTCACATCGTTGTATTCCATGAAAGGCAGCTGTGGTGCGGAAGCTGCAGGCCTCTGTTCACCGGATTCTTTCTCCGCTGCCGCTTCCTCTGCCAACTGGCGCTCGACTTCTACATCGAAGGGAACATCACCGGCGGGTGCTTCCGCTTCCGGTACTGCTTCGATTTCCCGGAGGTACTTATCGTTCAT
>JAGBEM010000047.1 GCA_017936985.1 Oscillospiraceae bacterium | reverse complement strand
CGCCGATCAGGCCGGTTTTCGTGCGGTTGGACGGTGTGCTGGTGATGGCATTGTAAACAACTTCATTAACCGCCACCCCCTCTGCCTTTAACGCATCATAGAGGTTGATGCCCGCATTGGCAGGGCCGCCGGAGCCACCATGGTAGACAGGTGTCGCCGCTGCATAGCCGAACAGGGTAACGGATGCGTTCTGCCCCAGAGGCAATGCGCCATTCTCGTTGCGCAGCAGCACGCTGCCCTCGGTCTGGCACTGGATGAGATATGCCTTCTGGGCATCCAGCATCTCATCCTTGGTGGCATAATCGGACTTAAAATAGGTGGTGTCGTCTGTACCGGCAATGACCGGCGGGCGGGTATCCAGGAACAGATTCACATCACCCTCACGAGTAAACGCCAGCTGGGTGCCAAAGCTTGTCAGGCACAGAAGCAGCGCCAGTGCTGCCGACAAGCCCCGCCACAAATTCATACTCTTCATTGTGTGCCCTCTCCTTTAGAGAAACGCTGTTAAATGCCGAAGTCGGTATAGTCAAAGGTGCAGAGCTTGTTGTTGACCTGAATTTCTGTCTCAGCCAGAGTGATGGAAGCGATGTATTCCTCGGCGGTGAGGGGCTTGGCATTCTCATCATAAATGGGAGCGCCGGTGGACGGATCGGTGCCGATAGGAGGCTGAACAGCCTTGCCCATGGTATCATTCCATGCAGCGGTGTCCACAAAGTAGGTCTGGTCATAGCTCTTGACAACTCGGGTAATCTTGCCCAGGCTCACATCCACCAGGTCATCATCCAGGTCATTGGGCTTGCTGGTGCAGGTACCATAGATCTTGGTGATGAAGTTCGTGCGCTCGTTGCCCTTGGCATCGTTGGTGCTCTCTGCCAGCTCCAGAGCGGAGAAGCAAGAGGAGGAGATGATCAGGCAGTATGTATTATCATCCATCAGTGTCAGCTCCTGCTGGGTGAAGGTGGTCAAATAATAGTTGTACTGGGGACGCATATTGGTGTAGCTGAGCTGTGCGGGGGACAGATAAATACCGGTGGTTTTGGCTTCCTTTGCAGCAGCGGCATCGCCACCGCAGGCGGTGAGCGTACAGGCCAGCATCGCAACTGCCAGCAGGACGGTGATGATCTTCTTCATAATTTTGTTCCTCCTTAATATTTTGTGGGTATCCCACAATCTCTGGCTTAACAGTACGCCATTGCCTCCAAGAATACAAGCAAGACCGCATAACCTTGAAGCTCCACCGCACAGACTTTATAATTCCTTCATCACGCATTGACAAATTTTTTACAATTCGCTATAATGGGGACGGGAATGGGGTGAAGATTGTGTTGAAAATTGCCATCGTTGAAGACGAAACCCCATCCGCCGAGCTGCTGGAACAAAACATCCGCCAGTACTGCGCAGAATTTCAGATACCTGTCGAAATCCATCTTTTCACCAACGCAATTGCCTTTCTGGATCAGTATTCTGCCCAATACGGCATGATCTTCATGGATATTATGATGCCCATGCTCAACGGGATGGATGCAGCCCATGCCCTCCGGGAAAAGGACAGCGCCGTCCTGCTCATTTTTGTGACCAGCATGCAGCAGTACGCCATTCAGGGCTACGAAGTGGGAGCAACGGACTTCATAGTAAAGCCTGTCAAATACCCCCAGTTCAAGCTGAAGTTCACCAGATTTCTGTCAAAGATTCAGTTCTCCCCCTCCCGCAAGAGCACGGACGTTCTGCTGAAAACAGAGTCCGGCTATGTTCGCCTGCTGCCCCGGCAGATTTCTTATGTGGAGGTTCGGGCGCATCACTGCATCTATCATACAGATGTGGGAGAATTCCGAATCTATCAGACCATGAAAAGCGTTGCGCAGCAGCTGGAACCCTGCGGATTTGCCAAATGCAACAATTACCTGCTTGTGAATCTCATGCGGATCACAAAAATTTCCGGCATGGAGGTTGTGGTTGGGAAAGAAACACTCCCCATCAGCCATCCCAGAAAGAACGAGTTTATCGCTCGCTTTGTTGAATTTACGGAGAGCAAAAAGAAATGATGATTAAAATATTTACCCTGTTGGGGCCCTATGCTATGGAAGCCTCCAGCCTGCTGCTCACCTTTTTGGAAACACAGCTCTGCATTTCCCTATTCGCCCGGAATCTGAAACGCAGACGATTTTTTCTTCTGCGTATTCTTTTTTTTGAGTTCTTGGGGATTTCGTTGTTTTATGGACTGGCAATTTACAACACCCATACGGGCACCCTGCTCTCAAGACTCCTGTGCTATTTGGCCATTACTGCGTACTGTCTGCTCTACACCATTGGCATCTTCCAAGGAAGTCTGGAAGATACATTGATTGTATTCTGCTCCGGCGAGGTCACCCATCAGCTGGTTGAAAAGCTGTATCCGCTGATTCAGAATCTGCTGGGTATTAACGACAAGACAACGATATCGCTGTTCCATCCCAGCACGGCAGAACTCCAAGGTTGGGAATGGATCCTGTTTTTTCTCTATCACATTGTCGCGTATGTTCTGATTTCCCGGTTTCTTCATCCCAAAGCCTCTCTGCGGCGGGACAAGGAAACCACAAGGGGAATCGCACTGCTTTCCGTAAGTGTCGTTTTCACCATTAATGTGCTGGTTTGCGTTTCCCGCACGTTTGAAGGAGATAATCTGTTACTGAGCATCACCATCAAAACCTTTGTCATCGCCCTCTGCTCCGTCATTCTGGTGTTTTGCTCCGGAATTCTTTCACAGAATGAGAAGTCCCACCAGTTGGAAGTACTGCAGCAGCTGTGGAAGCAGGATCAGGCCCAGTACGAATCCGTCAAGGCGGGTATGGATGCCATCAGTCTGAAATGCCATGATCTCAAGCACATCCTTTGCCGCATTGAAAACAAGCTGAACCAGGAAGAAGTCACCCAGATCCGAAAGGCATTAAGTTTTTATGATTCCAGGATCAAAACCGGAAACGATGTGCTGGATGTAGTGCTCTCTGAAAAGAATCTTGTTTGCAGAAATCAAGGTATCCAGTTCAGCTCCATGATGGATGGTTCTCTGCTTTCCTTCCTGACACCGGTGCAAACCTACTCCATATTCGGAAATATCATGGACAACGCAATTGAAGCCGTGCAAAAGGTGCCGGAAGAGCTTCGTATTATTTCTCTCAACTGTCAGCGTACCAGCAGCGGCATTGTCATTGAGGAATCCAATTATTTTGATGGTAATCCAATCCTGGCAGACGGAACAATCACCACCACCAAATCGGATCAGGCCCGCCACGGCTACGGAATCAAGAGCATCAAGTACATTGCCCGACAGTATGGCGGTAACATCGAAACCACGATACAGGAGAATATGTTCTTTCTACGAGTTTTCTTTCCAATGGAGAAATAACAAATGGAGGGTTTCCTGAGATGGAATGCCCTCCATTTGTTATTATGGGTGTAAATAGTTATGTTTCATACTAGACTTTTATTAAAAGTTCACGAAGATTTCCGAGGATGATTTGCGTAAAACAAGGCGACGTGCAGCTTGGCTGACGCCAAGCAAAGACGACAACGCAGTTTTACACAAATCAGACCGGAAAGATTGTGAAGTTTTAATGAAAGGATAGTATCATACTGGCTGAAAGGAATCGTTGATCCGAATTAAGAAACAGCCTTATTTTTCTTTTTTCTGCCCAATGCCAGCACAGCCGCTGCAGCAGTCATCACCCAGAACACACAGACGACTGTATAAAGTGCGGTCTTCCACACAGGT
>JAGBEM010000046.1 GCA_017936985.1 Oscillospiraceae bacterium | reverse complement strand
TCTGGTGCCAGATCCGGCCCTGACCGCCAAAGCAATAATCGTCAGAGGTCATAAGCACCTTGTATTCGCCCTCTTCATCCACAACGATCAGTCGACCGTCATAGGAATTGTAAGGATGGAAGTTGAAGGCCATATAAGCGCCGCCCTTCTTGTAGACCAGCACCTTATCGGTGTTGTCCAAAGCAAGCTGCTTGTCTGCGCCGCCCAGGACTCTCTCCTTCTTTGCCATCTCCACCATGGCCTTTTCAAAAGCCAGCAGGTACTGATACTTCAGCTCCGGATTGTCCGCCAGACTCCACTGCCGGCGGCAGTAGTGGTAGCTCCAGCCGTTACCCTCTCTGGGGAAGTCGATCCACTCCGGATGACCGAACTCATTGCCCATGAAGGTCAGATAGCCCTCGCCGCCCAGGCTCATGGTCAGCAGCCGCAGCAGCTTATGCAGTGCCATACCCCGATCCACCACCATACTCTGATGATCCTTGTGCATGGAAGTGTACATCTCGCTGTCACAAAGGCGGAACATGATGGTCTTGTCGCCCACCAGCGCCTGGTCATGGGATTCGCAGTAGCCGATGACCTTTTCATGGGGACGGCGAATAGCCAGTTCATAGTAGATATTGTTTAAGTCCCACCATTCGTCCGCTGTTTCCTTCAGCAGTTTGATCCACATATCCGGCTCGCCCATGGCAAGGCGATAGTCAAAACCGATGCCGCCATCCTCGATAGGCAGGCACAGGCCTGGGATCGCAGAGGTATCTTCGGCGATGGTAATTGCGTTGGGATTGACCTGGCGCACCATTTCATTGGCAAGCTGCAGGTAGGTCACTGCCTCAGTATCCGTATTCATGGAGAAATACTGCTCTGGGCCGGTAAACGCAGTGCCCAGGCCGTGATCTAAGTACAGCATGGAGGTCACGCCGTCGAAACGGAAGCCGTCAAAGTGATACTCGTCCATCCAGAATTTCAGATTGGACAGCAGGAAGTGGATCACTTCGTTCTTGCCATAGTTGAAGCACTTAGTGCCCCATGCGCTGTGGTCACCCTTGCCACCCTCGTGGAAGAACTGATAGGTCGTGCCGTCAAATTCGTTGATGCCCTCACGGGTATTCTTGGAAGCGTGGGAATGGACCACATCCAACAGCACGGAAATGCCCATTGCATGGGCGGCATTGACCAGTACTTTCAGCTCATTGGGCTTACCAAACCAGCTCGAAGCCGCAAACAGATTGGTGACCTGATAACCAAAGGAAGCGTAGTAGGGATGCTGAATGATCGCCATGATCTGCAAAGTGTTGTAGCCCAGGGCCTTGATCCGGGGCAGGACATACTCCTTAAACTCCCAGTAGGAGCCCACCTTGCCTTCTTCCTGTGCCATGCCGATGTGGCACTCGTAGATAAACAGCTTCTTTTCCGGCACAAAACCGGCATCCGTCCACTGGAATTCCTGCTCCGGGCTGTAAATCTCCGCAGTCCAGGCAGTGGTGGCAGGATCTTGTCCCACATAGTTGGCATATAGAGGGATCCGGTCCAGCTCCTGGCCGTTATGGACAACGATGGCCATAACCTTCTGGCCGTCCTTCAGGGCATCACGGCCGGGCAGGAACAGCTCAAAAACGCCGTTTTCCAGCTTAGTCATGGGGTAAGCATGCCGATCCCAATCGCAGAAATCGCCGGTCAAATACATGGCTTCTGCCGCAGGTGCCCATTCCCGGTAGTACCAGCCATCCTCGGTACGGTGGAAGCCGTAGTACAGGTGGCCATTGGCAAAAGCAGCCAAAGAGGGAGCATTTTGCAGAAGCTGGGCTTTTTTATTTTCATAATTTGCCTTGCGCAGGTCAAAATCTGCTTCAAAGGCCTTCAGCTTTGGATCGTACTTGAAAATCTTATGGTTCATAATGATACATCCTTTCCAAGTGTGTTCTGTGGAACAGATCTATTATAGCATAGTTTTTCCAAATAGAACAGTCCCCAAATGCTGCAAATTTTGATTTTCTTGCCTTTGGGCGCAAACCGTGGTACAATGGTGCAAAAGAGGTGAACACCATGGTCTATCTGGAAACCGGATCTACGGATCCTGCTTATAACCTGGCTTTTGAAGAATTTGTGCTGACCCACCGCGCCGAAGGCGACATTCTGATTTTATGGCAAAACGACAACGCCGTCATTATCGGCAGAAATCAAAACACTGCCGAGGAGATCGATCAGGGCTTTGTGGATGCCCACGGCATTCGGGTAGTTCGCCGAAACACCGGCGGCGGCGCGGTATATCACGATCTGGGAAATCTGAATTATTCCTTTGTTACCGACGCAGGTGCATCCAAGGCAGCCTTTACCGATCCCGTGATCCGGGCACTGCGCAGCCTGGGGCTGGACGCAGAGGTATCCGGGCGTAATGACATTCTGGTATCCGGGAAAAAGGTCTCCGGCACCGCACAGCAGGTCAGCAAGGGCAGAGTTTTGCACCATGGCACCCTGCTCTTCGACTCCGACAGTTCCATGATCACCGGCGCGCTGACGCCGGATCCGGGAAAGTTTCAGTCAAAAGGCGTCAAATCTGTCCGCAGCCGGGTGGGTAACATCCGCACATTTTTGAAACAGGATATGGACATCGATGCTTTCTGGGCGCATTTAAAACGCACCTTAGGAGACGCTGGTATGACCCGCGATGCCCTGTCCGTCAGGGAATTGGCAGAAGTAGCGCGGCTGAAAGCCGAAAAGTACGACACCTGGCAGTGGAATTTCGGCAGATCCCCAGCCTATGATGTACAGGTCAAAAAGCGTTTTGACGGCGGCACTTTGGATGTGCGTATGCACATCAGCCACGGAGTGATCACCGGGATCAAATTCTACGGCGACTTTTTGGCAGTGCGCCCAGTCAGCATTTTAGAAGATGCTCTGACCGGCTGTGAACACCGGAAAGACGCCATTGAGCAGGCTCTTACCGGTTTACCAATGGCCGAATGTCTCGGCGGAATCACCGCGGAAGAATGTATCAGAACCATATTAAACGATTAAAACGGAAGGCCTACGCCTTCCGTTTTATATTTCTATGGTAACTGTCTGCAAAGGTTCTTCCAAAATATGAACATTCTCTGCGGCAGCGTGGGTGCTGCAGCGGTAACCATTGACATCGTCAGCCTCAAAGGGCAGATGGCAGACCAGCCAGTGCTTCGGGCGCAGCACACTGCGCACAAATTCCCTGCCTTTTTTCAGCGTCAGCCAAGGGAAATTCAATATTGCCACATCTATGGCAGCATCCTTTACCGCTTCGGCCAATGCCGGACTGGCGGTTTCACAGTCTCCGGAGATCAGAATATGCTTTCCCTGCCAAGACAGGAAAAGGCCGTAATGGGAAACGGCAGCATACTGTGCGCCTTCATGGGGCAGGCGAATAAAGGTAAGCTCCAGATCATCGTGCCGGTAGGTATACCGGTCGCCGGTGATCAAAATTTGGTCAGCAAACTGCTGCTCTGGCAGCAGCAATTTTGCATTGGGGTACAGCTGCTTTGCTGCTTGGGTCAATTCTTTTGAAAAATGATCCGGGTGGCAGTGGGTATAAAGGATCAGTTCCGGCTCTGCAAAGGCTGGGCTTTGCAGCATACGCCCCTGCAGCTGCTTATCCACACAGGAAAAGCCGGGAACCTTCTGGGTATGCAGCGCATCCACCAAAATGCGATGACCGCCCAATTCCAGGGAAACGCCTGCGTTGGCGCTTAGCGTTACTGTCAGCTGTGCCACGTTATGCTTCCATCGCCTTGACAAAGGCTTCCTTATCCTCACTGCGGAAGTAGGCAGAGCCGGCAACCAGCACATTGGCACCGTTTTCCTTGCAGACCTGGCTCGTCACCAGATCCACGCCGCCGTCCACCTCCAGATGGCAGCCAGGATTGATTTCGTTGATCATTTCCCGGAGTTTTTTCACCTTGGGCATCATATCCGCCATGAATTTCTGACCGCCGAAACCGGGTTCCACCGTCATCACCAGCACCATATCGCACTTGCTCAGGTAAGGCGCAACGGCCTCTGCCGGAGTCTTGGGCTTGACCACAATGCCGGGTTTAACGCCCAGGCTGCGGATCAGGTCCAGGGTCTTGTGGATATTTTCCGGAGAGTCCGATTCCACATGGATCGTCAGATAATCGGCGCCCGCCTTGCAAAATTCTTCTGCGTACTTGATGGGGGTGTCGATCATCAGATGGACATCCAGCACCAGATCCGTAATGGGGCGCATAGCCTTCACCAGAGAGTAGCCGAAGGTGATATTGGGCACAAAGTGGCCGTCCATAATGTCCACATGCAGCCACTTGCAGCCGGCCTTTTTACAGTTTTCAAAATCCCGCTGCATATTCATATAGTCGCAGGACAAAATCGAGGGGGATAAGATTGCCATATTGATTTCTCCTTATGTTAAGTTTTTTCCGTTCAGCCGCTCCCCCACCGCACCGCCGGGGTGGATCAAAGCGAACTGCTCCTGCTGATAGCCGGTCTGTTCAATGACTGCCGCCTGCAGCGCATGAAAAATCACGCACAAAGAAGTTGTGCTGGTGGTTCCCTGAGCATTCCATTTGTCTGTTTCCCGGTTCACATATTGCTTCAGTACCACATCCGCAGCCTTTGCAAGGGGGGAATCCAGATTTTCCGTCACAGTAATAACCGATACGCCCTTGGCCTTGCAAATATCCATGATCGGCAGTAATTCACCGGTCTTGCCGCCTCTGGACGCAAGCACCATGACATCGCCCTTCTGCAAAAAGCCGGTAGCGCCGTGGACTGCTTCCGCAGGACTGATAAATCTGGCCGGGCGCTCGATGCAGCACATCAGATGTGCAAAATGCTGGCATGCAATGCCGGAATGTCCGCAACCGGCAGCACCGATCCTGGGCGCGTTGGACAAAAGCTCCACGGCTTTGGAAAACGCCGCTTCATCAAAATGCGCCTTCATCTGCAAGATGCACGCTGCTTCAATATCAAACGCAGCGCTGGCAGCGGTAAGGGCTTCTTTTTTGACCATAGAATCAAACTCCTCTTTCCTGATGCAGGATGCTTTATCCATCATATTTCTTTTTCCCAGTATTTTCAATGCGCAAAATATACAATTTTCATTATCGGAATGCAAAAAGTGTCACAAAAACAAAAAGAGGCGCCCAAAGGGCGCCTCTTGCTTATTCATAGCTCAAAAGGAACTCCCAGAAGCTGCGGCAGTTCTCCTTATGGGGCGTATTTTCGATGAATCCGATATAGACCGGCGCTTTGGTTTTGATATGTTCCTTGGCGAAAGCTGTTTCCGAAATGTCGATTGCCACAGGGTAAGCGTAATCAGTACCTTCTGCCTTGGCATAGATCAGTTTATCTTTCCATTGGGTCAGTTCCTCATCGGTCAGGAAATTACTCAGGTCCATGTAAACCTCCATGGAGATGCCCAGTTCCATACCGTATTTATCAGAAAGCAAAAAGTCCATGGATTCTGCGGAAATAATACCCGCCAATTGGTTCATGACCGCATAATTGGTTTCCACCGTCTGTCCCATGGCATTCTCCACATAAGCGCCGCCTTGCAGCTGGACATTTTGCTTTTTGGTGCCGCCGATAGAGGAAAAGTAATCCTCCGTGATGTAGCTGCGGCCTGCCTCCGAAAGCTCCACGTTCAGCAGGTAACCGCTGAGAACCGGCTGCAGATTGGTTAGCAGCGTCACGATATAGGCGACCAATAAAGCGAAAACACCAGCGAAGATCAAAATCCACTCTTTGAAGTTTGTCCAAATATGCTCGACCTTTTCCTTGAAGGTCATGGTCTTAAGGTCCACTTTTAGCTGACTCATCATTTCTCTGAATTTCATATTTAACTCCTTTATGTAACTGCCGAAAACGGCATAAATACAATTTATGTTTATAGTATACCATATTCTTTTCCGGGGTACAATCCCGCAATTGCAACATTTCTGTAAATTCGATACAGGGTGCTGCGCAAACAAAAATCACCGGCAACGCAAGATGCCGGTGATTCTAATGACTATGTAAGGGATCAAATGGTTTCCAGCAGCCATTTTCCCCCAGGAAGGAAAGAATTACTTCAAAGAAATTGTTTTATGCAGCATGGCAAGCCTCCTTATAGCATCTGCTGATCATTGATTACCAGTTTAAACTCCAAATCCAGTGCCCGGGCCGCTTTGCGGCACAGCTCCATCCGTTCCATAAAAATCAGAAAATAGTCCATGACGGGACTGAACTGGGTATCTACCGTCAGCGTCAGCAGGACCTGGTTATGCTGCTCATTGATCTGCAGCTGGGATCGGGTCACGGAGTAATTGACCCGGTCGTGAATATCAAATCCGGCAATATCCTTGGTGCGGACACGGCTGCGGCGTACATCAGACTTATCTGCCAGGATCAGCGCTGCCGCCACAGGGCTCACCGGAACACCGGTTCCCTCGTCATGGTTGCCGATGGCGCTGACGATGGTGGCGATCTCCTCCGGCGCAAATCCCATTTTATCCAGCAAACGGAACGCCATCACCGCACCGCTCTGGCTGTGCTCGATCCGGTTAACCACATTGCCAATGTCGTGCATAAAGCCTGCAATTTTTGCCAGCTCCACCGTTCTGGCAGGATACCCCAGCTGCTGCAGGATATCCCCGGCTGTCAGTGCCACCTGGGTCACATGGGCAAAGCTGTGCTCCGTATATCCCAACACGGCCAGCGTCGCATCCGCCTGGGAAATATAGGTGCGGATCGCCGGATCTCGTTGGATCTGCTCAAAAGTCATAGGCTTGTCCTCCAATTATGCTTTGTATTAGTATACCGCGATTTCGATACCAATGCAACTTTTTTCCAAAACAAAAGCGCAAACGGAAAGGGCGCGGTAAAACCGCGCCCTGTAGCTTATTCCACTGTAACAGATTTGGCAAGATTTCGGGGTTTATCCACATCGCAACCGCGGTTAAGTGCCATATAGTAGGCAAACAGCTGCAGCGGGATCAAGCTCAGGCTGGGCTGGAGCATGGGGTCCACTCTGGGCACCGGGATAATGCTCTTGACCTGCTTTTCCACTTCCTCCATCTGGTCTTCCAGGCTGACGCAGAGCACATCTGCGCCTCTGGCCTTTACCTCCCGGATATTGGCAATGGTCTTGTCAAACAGCGCATCTGCTGTGGTCAGCGCCACCACCAGCATTCCCTCTTCGATCAAGGAAATAGGGCCGTGCTTCAATTCGCCTGCCGGATAGGCCTCACTGTGCAGGTATGCCACCTCTTTCAGCTTTAAGCTGCCCTCCTGGCATACGGCACTGTCCATATTTCTGCCGATGTAGAACGCATCGTGATGTCCATAGTAACGGCTGGCGTAATACTGCAGCCGCTCCAGATTCTCTTTGGAAAGTACCTTTTCCACATTGGCAGGCAGTGCTTCCAGTTCCCCCACTAAATGGGTAATGGTTTCTGCATCCAATGTGCCCAGTTCCTGGGCCATATGCAGCGCCAGCAGATAAACCACTGCCAGCTGGGTAGAAAAGGCCTTGGTAGTGGCCACGGCAATCTCAGGGCCTGCCCAGGTATAGATGGTCTGATCCGCCGCCTTGGCAATGGCAGAGCCGACTACATTTACGATGGCCAGTGTACCGGAACCCAACCGCTTTGCTTCCCGGAGCGCCGCCAGAGTATCCGCCGTCTCACCGGACTGGCTGATGATGATGACCAGATCCTTTTCATCCACCACCGGATGGGAATACCGGAACTCCGATGCCATCACCGCTTCTGTGGGGATGCGGCACACTCTTTCGATGGTGTACTTGGCCAGCAGTGACACATAGTAAGCAGAGCCGCAGGCTACCAGATAGATCTTACGAAGGCCCTTCAGGTAATCGGCAGTCAAATGGATGCTGTCCAGCACCACTTTGCCGTCCCGGATCCGGGGGCTGATGGTGTCACGCAGTGCCTTAGGCTGCTCAAAGATCTCCTTGAGCATAAAGTGGTCGTAGCCGCCACGCTCCGCAGCAGACATCTCCCAGGTGATTTGCTCCCGCTTCTTTTCCATCGGGTCGCCGCCGGCATCATAAAAGCGAACGGAGTTGGCATCAAATACTGCCATCTCGCCGTCATCCAAATACGCAACGGTCTGGGTATGTTTCAGAATTGCCGGCACATCAGACGCAATGTAATTCTCTCCCTCACCGAAGCCAAAGATCAGCGGAGAATCCTTCTTCACCGCCACGATGGTATTCGGGTCATCCATGCACAAAATGCCCAAGGCATAGCTGCCCTCGATCCTGGAAACTGCCTTGCGCACAGCACGGAGGAAATCGCCGTACTTGGCGTAGTAGTGACCTACCAGATTGGCAACCACTTCCGTATCCGTTTCTGAATGGAAGTGGATCCCCTTCTTCTCCAGCTTTTCCCGGAGACGGGCCTCATTTTCAATAATACCGTTATGGACCACCGCAATCTTGCCGGAGTCGGAAAGATGGGGGTGGCTGTTTATATCAGACGGTGCGCCATGGGTAGCCCAACGGGTATGGCCGATGCCCACCACGCCTTTGACGCTATTGCCGCCGTCGATCTGATCACTTAAGGTCTGCAGTCTGCCCTTGGTCTTGGCGATATGCAGCTGACCTGCGTCATGCACGCAAATACCGGCGCTGTCGTAGCCCCGGTATTCCAGCTTGGAAAGTCCTTCCAGCAAGATGGGCGCAGCCTGGCGGTGTCCTGCGTAACCTACGATTCCACACATAGAAAAATGCCTCCTGATGGTGTTTTCAAAACCGTTTTTCATTTTACACTATTTTTGTATCATTTTCAACTCTTTTGTGAAAATAATTTGACCAATGCAGGAATTGCCTCATTGGTCAAATAAGCTTATGTGCATCGGCTGCAAAGCAGCCAGATCTGCCAGCTGATCCATTGTAACCGGCTGTGCACCCAACTGATGCAGCTGAGAGGTTGCCGCTGAGCCATCTGCAAAGCAGAACACAGGACTCCAGCCGCTGCGCAGATTCTTTGTCGTTCCGTCCCAGGTACCTCCACTGCCGCAGCTGCATTGGGCAACAAAGGTCTTTTCCGCCAATGCGTGGATCACCCTGTTGCGGCTCAACGCCCGCTGCGCAGAAAAAGGCAGGTCAAAGCCGTCCTCACTGATATGCAGCACACCCTGCTCCTGGAGTTGCTTTTCCAGTTCATCGGCAACCACAAGGATCACTTCGCCGCCGGCTTTGCGGCAGGCTGTCTGGGCGATCCGGTCTGCACCTCTAGCATTGCCGGATACCAGCACATACCCCTGCTTTGCCGCCTGG
>JAGBEM010000045.1 GCA_017936985.1 Oscillospiraceae bacterium | reverse complement strand
TGCTCCGTCGCCTTTTGCGCATTATGCAGTGGTTGCTGCAGCTTTCAGCGGCTTCATGGGGGCCAGGGTGGAGATGGCGTGCTTGTAGATCATCTGCTGCTTGCCGTCTGTTACCAGTACCACCACAAAGCTGTCAAAGCCGGTGATGGTTCCCCGGAGCTGGAAGCCATTCATCAGGAACAGGGTCACCGGTACTTTATCCCGGCGCACCTCCTTTAAAATGGCATCCTGTAAATTGATCGTATCTGACATATGTATACCCTCTTTCTTTGAATTTCGGACATACCTATGTTAGCATTTTTCAGTTGTCGTTTTGGGTAATAACCTGTCGTGCCTGGGCAAGAATTTCATCGGTGGATTTGCCGGTGTTTCTGATCAGCCAGTGCATTTGTTTGTTGCGGCGGAACCAGGTCAGCTGACGCTTGGCGTAATGCCGGGAGGACTGCTGTACCTGGGCGGCTGCTTCTTCCAAAGAGCCGCTGCCGCAGAGGGCGTCTACAAATTCCTTATAGCCGATGGCCTGCAGGGAGGTGGCCTTAGGAGGGATCCCCTCGGCAAGCAAGCTGCGAATCTCTTCTACAAGTCCTTGCTCCAGCATGATCTGTACCCGCAGATCGATCCGCTTGTAAAGATCCGCCCGGTCTGCAAAGTCCAATCCCAGCCACAAAGGTGTATATTTTGGCGGTATGGTTTGCGTCTTTAAATTGTGGGCGGTGATGGTTTCGCCGGTTTCGTAGTAGACTTCCAGTGCCCGGATGATCCGCTTGCGGTCCTTTAAGTGAAGCCGTGCGGCACTGTCCGGGTCTATGGAAGCAAGCAGCGCAAGCATGGCTTCCATGCCCTGTTCATCTGCCTGTTTTTCCAGCTTTTCCCGCATACCGGTGGCAGGGAAGGGAGCAAAGTCATTGCCCTTGATCAGACTGTCCATGTAAAGTCCGGTGCCGCCGGCAATAATGGCCGTCTTGCCCCGGGCGAGAATATCGTCAACGATGGGGGTCGCCATGGCGCAGTAACGGCTGACGGAGAAGTCCTCCCAGGGTTCGGCCACGTCCAGCATATGGTGGATGATACCCTGTTTTTCCTCTTCCGTGGGCTTGGCAGTGCCGATGTCCATGCGCTTGTATACCTGCATGGAGTCGCAGGAAACAACTTCGCCGTCAAATTCTTTCGCCAGTTCCACCGCCAGGGCGGTCTTTCCGGAAGCCGTCGGCCCGGCAACGCATATGATGTTGTTCATGGCCTCAGGCTCCTTTCCGTTTATTCATCCATTAAGGATTCGCCGCATTCCGGGCAGTGTTTGGGAAGATCCAAAAACGGCCGATGGGCATGCATAAAACGCTTGCTTAAGCGTTCACCGCAGTTGGGGCATCGGAAGAAAAGAGCCCAAGTCCAGGATACGATTAAAAGACCAATGCCGATCCACAGAACCAAACTCACTTTATCGACAAGCACAGCGCCAATAAGTGTCAGAGCAATGCTTGTAATGATCATAATCAGATAAATCCTGTATTTTTGCATGAGCGTCATATTTTTCATGGCAATACTCCTTTCGAATTTCAGCCTGTTGGGTGGTTAGATAGAGACTATGGCGCGGAGCGCCAAATCCCAATTATGTCCGCTTAAACTGTTTCTCCAGCTGTTTTTTGGAGAGGGTTACGCAGATGGGTCTGCCGTGGGGGCAATATTTTAAGTCCTCGTTTTCCATGACCTGCTTGACCAGGGCCAGCAGTTCTTTTTCATCGTTATCCCAACCTGCCTTGATGGCAGCTTTGCAGGCGACGGTATGCAGCAATTCATCCCGGACAGTGTCCGCTCTTTCCCGGCGGCCGTTCATCAGGTCAGCGGCCAGGGCTTCGGCGGCTTCTGCTGCAGAATCCGGGGAAAGATCCATGGGGATCTGCCGCAGCAGAACTGTATTGTCGCCAAATTCGTCGATTTCAAAACCCAGTTCTGCCAGCAGTGCAGTGTTGCTGAGCAGCTCCGCTGCCGCTTCGGCACTGAGCCGCACCGGTACAGGCGTCAGCAGCATCTGGGAACTGATGGCCTCCTGATTGGCTTTCAGCTTTTCAAAGAGGATCCGCTCGTGAGCAGCGTGCTTGTCAATGAGGAATGCTTCCTCGCCCTGTTCCACAATAATATAACTGTTGTACAGTTCCCCTACCATCCGCCAGGGAATCTGGGTAGGCATGGGCAGTGTTTCCTGCACAGGCTCTTCCACAACAGTGTCATTGCGAGGAGCCGCAGGCGACGTGGCAATTTCCTCCGTTTTCAGGGGCGTGATCACAGGGGTCATTACCGTCTCCTGCACAGGTGCGTTTCGTTGCCGTTCCACGGCCTGCGCGGTGGCAAAGGCTGTTTCTTTTTTCGGCTGGGGGGCATCTTTCAGCGCGGTGGAAAAGGTTTTGTATTCTTCTGCAGTCATGGTGCGGAAAAAGCTCTCCTGCCTGGGTGCAGAGGCAGGGGCGCTCTTGGGAGCCGGTGCGCTCTGGGGCTTGAATTGCACCTGAGGGCGGTCGGACTGCTTGTTCAGCGCTGCCAGCACACCGTAGTGGACGCAGTCAAACACGTTCTTTTCCGACAGGAATTTCACTTCTGTCTTGGCAGGATGGACATTCACATCCACTGCGTTGGCAGGCAGTGTCAGATGCAGCACGCAGGCAGGGAATTTTCCTACCATGATCTGATTGCGGTAGGCTTCTTCCAATGCGGCGATCAGGATCCGGGATTTTACCGGACGGTCATTGACGAAAAAGGTCTGCAAAGCGCGGCTGGGCCGGGCATCGGTGGGTTTGCTGACAAAACCTGTCAAACGGCAGTTTTCCCAACGGCTGTCCACCTGCACCATTTGTCCGGCTTCTCTGCCGTAGACACAGTACACGGCGGCGGAAAGATCACCGGAGCCGGGGGTGGAAAGGACCTGCTTACCATCCCGCAGGAAGGTAAATGCCACCTCCGGGTGGGCCAGGGCCTGCTGTTGTACGGCTGCAGCTACTTTTCCACCTTCGACGGTGTCGGATTTCATGAATTTCATTCGGGCCGGGGTGTTGAAAAACAGATCCCGGACGATAATTGTCGTACCTTCGGGACAGCCGGCTTCCGATTCCTCCAAAACAGTACCTGCTTCCAGGTGCAGGGATGTGCCGGAGATAGCACCGGCGGTTTTGGTCAGCAGGTCAATGCGGCTGACAGAAGCGATAGCGGCCAGTGCTTCACCACGGAAGCCCATGGTGGAAATAGCGGCCAAGTCCTCCGCAGTGCGCAATTTCGATGTGGCATGACGCAAAAAGGCTGTTTTCGCATCCTCGGGAGCCATACCGCAGCCGTTGTCGGTGATCCGCAGGAAAGTCATGCCGCCGTCACGGATCTCAATGGTGACCTTGGAGGCACCGGCATCGACAGCGTTCTCCAAAAGCTCCTTGACCACAGAGGCCGGGCGTTCGACAACTTCGCCGGCGGCGATAAGGTTGGCGATATGGGGCTGTAATTGTAAGATTTTAGGCATAAAAGTCACCTCAGCGAGAAAATTCCAAGAAGATTCACAGCCATGTGGATAAAAATTGGGGCGAAGATCGAACCGGAAATGTCGTAAGCTGCTGCAAGAAACACCCCGGCAGGCAGGTATTGCAGGAAGTTTAAGAGCAATATTTTGCCGCTGACCATGCCGAAATATCCGTCGATATGTACGAGAGCGAAGAGAATCGTGGAGATGCAATAGGCAAGCAGTCGGTTTTTGCGGTAGATTCCGCCGAAGATCGCTGCCCGGTGCATACATTCTTCAGCCAGGGGAACCAGAAGAACCGTGCCGATGGTTGTCAAATAATAGTCTTCTCTGGCCAGATCTGCGATGCTGCCGTCGTTGGCGTTGCCAAAATCCGGATACAGATAAGTGATCAGTGTGCTAAGCAGCAGGCTTGTGATCCAGTAAAGCACAAAGCCTACCGCAGAAACCACCAGGATCCGCACCCATTTTTCGGCAAGATCCTTCAAAGAAGCGGTCAAAAAACGACGGAAAATGACCCCCAAAATTAGGAAATTTATGAAAAAATACGTTAAATTCAGTTCCAAAACCTGCAACTGAAAACCCAGTGCGGTGGCGATCAGACTCAAAACCGAGCTCATAAAGGTCACTGCAAACAGGGTGTAGCGGAATCCCAGAGACTGTTCTTTTGGGGAGGCGAGTAACAAAGTTCTTTGCATATCAGTTCAGCATCTTCTTCAGCTTGTACAGCTCGTTCATGGCTTCAATGGGTGTCAGAGTCTCCACAGAAATGCTCTCCAGGGCAGACACCACTTGCTGGGCAGAAAGATCCAGTATGCTGACCTGGTCGTCTTCCTCCGGGGGGAGCTGGGGAGCAACATGGACAACGCCGGCTTCCCTTTCCAGTTCCTGCAGGATCTCTCTTGCCCGGTTGATCACCGGCGCAGGCAGACCGGCCAGCTTGGCAACTTCGATGCCGTAGCTGTCGTCGGTGGCACCGGGAACGATCTTGCGCAGGAAGATCATCTGCTCGCCGCGCTTTTTTACGGCGATATTATAGTTCTTTACATTGGGGAGCTTGTTTTCCAGGGTGGAAAGCTCATGGTAGTGGGTGGCAAACAATGTCTTGGCACCCAGGCGCTTGGGATTGGCGGCATACTCCAGCACTGCCCGGGCAATGGCCATGCCGTCGTAAGTGGAGGTGCCTCTGCCGATCTCGTCCAGGATCAGCAGGCTGTGGGCGGTGGCATACTTGAGGATGGATGCCACCTCGGACATTTCCACCATAAAGGTGGACTGGCCGGAAGCCAGGTCATCGCTGGCACCGATTCGGGTAAAGACCCGGTCTGTCAGACCGATCCGGGCACTGCGGGCAGGCACAAAGGAACCGATCTGAGCCATCAGCACGATCAGTGCAACCTGGCGCATATAGGTGGATTTACCGGCCATGTTGGGGCCGGTGATGATAGCCACCTGATCCTGGGCACCGCCCAGGTGGGTATCGTTGGGTACGAACAGGGAGTCGGTAAGCATGGCTTCTACCACAGGGTGGCGGCCGTCGGTGATATGGATCTGTCCGTCCAGGGTGATCTCGGGGCGGCAGTAGCTGCGCTGAACGGCAACAGTTGCCAAGGAGCACAGCACATCGGCAGCCGCAACGGCTGCGGCGGTCAGCTGCACCCGGGAAGCCTGCTGGGCAAGAAATTCCCGCAGCTCGGTGAAGATCTGGTACTCCAGCGCGGTCAGCCGGTCCTTGGCGTTTAATACCTGGTCTTCCAGCTCTTTCAGCTCGGGGGTGATGTAACGCTCGCAATTGGTCAGGGTCTGCTTGCGGATGTAATGGGCAGGTACTTGGTCAACAAAGGACTTGGATACCTCAATGTAATAACCGAACACCCGGTTGTAGCTGACCTTCAGGGTGCGGATGCCGGTGGCTTCCTTTTCTCTGGCTTCGATGGACAGCAGAATGTCCTTGCCGCCGTCCATAATGGAGCGCAGGTGATCCACCTCCGGATTAGCACCGGTGCGGATGATGCCGCCTTCCCGAACGGTCAGAGGGGGCTCTTCGGTAATGGTATTTTCGATCCGGTCGGCAAGGTCGGTCATGGGGTCAATGGACTGCTCCAGCTGGCAGAGCATGGGCGCTTCCATGGCACGCAATTGCTGCTTGACTTCCGGTAGTGCCCGCAGACCCCGGGCAAGGCCAAGAAGATCCCGGCAGTTAACAGAGCCGGTGACGATCCGGGTCATCACACGCTCAAAATCGGAGACATCCTTCAGCGCTTCGATCAGCTCACTGCGGCAGATGGTATTTTCTGTCAGTTCCTCTACGGCGCTGTGGCGCCGGGTGATCTGGTTGACATCCAGCAGGGGCTTTTCCAGCCAACTGCGAAGCATACGGCCACCCATGGCGGTGTGGGTCTTGTCCAGCACCCACAGAAGGCTGCCCTTTTTATCCTTGGAGCGCATGGTTTCTGTCAATTCCAGGTTTCGACGGGCATCCAGATCCAACTCCATGAATTTACCGGTGGTGTAGTATTCCAGATTCTGAATGTGGGACAGGTCGTTTTTCTGCAGCGTCAGCAGGGTCTGCAGCAATGTGCCGCCGGCGATGATGGCTTCGGGAATGCCGGCAAGGCCAAGGGCGGCAAGATCCTTGCCAAAATGCTGCTGCAGCAACGCTTCGGCTTGGCTCAGGTCATGGTCGTCGTTTCCTTCGTTGACACAGCAATTCAGGCGGCGCAGCAGAGCATCGTCAAAGGCAGGTGTGCGGACACCTTCGCCGAAACGCAATACCTCCGCAGGGGAGAACCGGCCCAGCTCGGACAAAGCGGTCAGCGCGTCGGCACAGACGGTAACATAGAAAGCACCGGTGGAAATGTCGCAAAAACCAAGGCCGTACTTTTCGCCGCTGCCGTACAGGCAGGCAAAATAATTGTTTTTGCTTTCCTCCAGCATACAGCTTTCGGTGACGGTACCGGGGGTGACGGTGCGGGTGATCTCCCGCTCCACCAGACCCTTGGTGGTGGCAGGATCGGTCATCTGCTCACAAATGGCGACCTTATAGCCTTTTTGAACCAGCCGGGCAATATAAGCATCCACGCTGTGGTAAGGTACGCCGCACATGGGAGTCTGCTCCTCCTTGGGCTTACCCCGGTCACGGGTGGTCAAGGTCAGATCCAGTTCCCGGGAGGCAATTCGGGCATCTTCTTCGAACATTTCATAAAAGTCGCCCAGTCGGAAAAACAGGATACTGTCCTGATTGCGCTCCTTGATCTGATGATACTGACGCTGCATGGGGGTCAGTTCGCGTTCCTTTGTGGCCATGGTAACAAATCCTTTTCTGTAAGGTTGATTTTAGAGTTCGCCGGTTAAGCTCCAGGTGGTGGCACCGGTAATGGTGATATATTGATAGGTGCCGATCAGACCGGCATCGCCGGGGAAGCGCACCAGTCTGCCGCCCTCTGTCCGGGCGGTGAGCATATCCTTGTCAGTGCCGTCTACCAGACAACGCAGACGTTTACCGATATAATCCCGGTGGATCTGCTCGGAAATGCTGTTCTGCACTGCGCAGAGCCGGTCAAACCGGCGGTTCTTCTCTTCCTTTGGGGTGGGATCATCCATGGACGCGGCAGGGGTGCCTGTCCGGGGAGAGAAGATAAAGGTGAACAGAGAATCGTAGTGAACTTGCTCGATCAGGGAAATGGTTTCTTCAAATTCTTCCTCCGTTTCCCCGGGGAAGCCTACGATCACATCGGAAGTCAGCACCAGGTCAGGCATGACGGATTTGGCATAATGGACCAGCTCCAGGTACTTTTCCCGGTCGTAGTGGCGGTTCATGGCCTTCAGGACACGGGAAGAGCCGGACTGGAAGGGAAGGTGCAGCTGCTTGGCGATCTTGAGGGATGCAGCCATGGTGTCAAAGAGCTTTTTGCCGGCATCTCTGGGGTGGCTGGTCATGAAGCGGATGAGAAAATCGCCGTCAATCGCGGCAATGTCTGCAAGCAGGTCAGAAAAGTCGCCGCCCTCTGCCAGGTCTTTGCCGTAGGAATTGACATTCTGACCCAGCAGGGTGATCTCCTTGCAGCCGTTTTCAATGAGGCTGCGGCATTCAGCCAAAATATCTGCTTTTTGGCGGCTGCGCTCCCGGCCCCGGACATAGGGAACGATGCAATAGGTACAGAAATTGTTGCAGCCGTACATGATGGAGACCCAGGCTTTCAGGGGGTTGTCCCGGACCTGGGGGATGCCCTCGGCAATGGAGCCGGGTTCGTCTTCAATGTAGAATTGCCGCTTGCCGCGGCTCAGTACATTCCACAAAATTTCCGGGAACTGCCACAGGTGGTGGGTGGAAAAAACACCGTCCACGTGGGGGTAGCTTTTTTTGATCCGGTCGGAAACTTTCGTTTCGCCGGCCATGCAGCCGCACAGAAAGATCTTTTGCCCGGCGTGGCGGCGTTTGGTGTGGGTCAGGGCACCCAGGTTGCCGAAAACACGCTGTTCCGCGTGTTCCCGGATGGCGCAGGTGTTCATGACCACCACGTCGGCACCCTCGGCGGTATCTGTGATGGCGTAGCCGCTCATAACCAGGTAGCCCCGGAGCTTTTCTGAGTCGGCTTCGTTCTGCTGGCAGCCGTAGGTTTCCACATAGGCTTTGGGGGTGGTATCTTTTTCGTGCCAAAAGGCAAGTATTTTATCGCAGAAAGCAAGCTGCTGCTGCAGCTGGGCTTGTGAAATTACGGTAGTCTTTGTGTTCATGGGAGGTTCCTCCAGAGGATACTATATCAACTATAAATAATAGCATTTTCGGTCCCTTTTTGCAAGGGATTTCAGAATGCAATTGTAAACAAATTGTTCCTGTGCTTGCAAAATCCGTCTATTCGTGATACACTTGAGCAGACAATGTCCCCGCGCAGCGGGGGGAAAGAGGAAATTATGTATTGTAAGCATTGCGGAAGCAAGATCAATGACGGCGAAAAAGTTTGCCCGAAGTGCGGGAAAAAAGCAGGTTCCGAGGCACTGAAGATCGTTCTGGCAGCGGTAGCCGGTCTGCTGGTTGTGGCTGTAATGGTCATGGCTGTGTATGTGGGCACCAACGGCTGGCCGGATTTCGGCGCTACGGAAGGCACAGGGAGCGTGCAGGCAGGAACGACGCCTACGGACGGCAATCCCGACGATGTGACCTGCAAGGGAACCTACTCTGTAGATGACGCTACAGTCTTGGCTGCCAAGGATACTGTGGTGGCAACCATGGGTGAGCACAAGCTGACCAACGGCCAGCTGCAGGTGTATTACTGGATGGGTGTGCTGGATTTCATAAACTATTACGGCAACTACGCCAGTTACATGGGTCTGGATCTGAGCAAGCCTTTGGATCAGCAGCTCTATGACGAGAAGACCGGCCAGTCCTGGCAGCAGTATTTCCTTCAGGCTGCGCTGGACAGCTGGCAGCAGGATCAGGCACTGTTCCTGGAGGCGGAAAAGGACGGCTTTGTGCTGGATAAAGAATACCAGGACTATCTGGACGGAACCTATGAGAACCTGCAGGAGGCTGCCAAGGAAAATAAGTTTGAAAGCGTAGAGGCGATGCTGCAGAAGGATATGGGCGTGGCCGCGACCTTTGAAAACTACAAGTATTATCTGGAGCGCTATTACAGAGGTAATCTGTACTACAATGATAGCTACAAGAAAGTGGAGGTCACCGATCAGGAGATCGAGGATTACTTCAAGGAAAATGAAGATTCTCTGAAGAGTAATTACGGCGTGACCAAGGACAGCGGTACGGTTTCCGGCGTGCAGTATGTACTGATCTATCCTGAGGGCGCCAATGGCGAGACGATCTACAAGGAGAAGTTTGATCAGGCAGCATGGGATGCAGCGCTGGCAAAGGCACAGGCAATGCTGGACAGTTGGGTTGCCGGTGGTGCTACCGAGGAAGCCTTTGTAAAGCTGGTCAAGGAGGCATCCAAGGCTGATAATACCAGTGGCAGCGGCAATATAGTCAATGGTCTGACACCCTATTTCTCTTCCGAGGTGGATGTGCGGCACATTCTGATCCAGCCTGAGGATGATACCGACGAAGCCTGGGAGAATGCCCGGAAAAAGGCACAGGCTCTCTATGACAGCTGGGTGGCCGGCGGCGCTACCGAGGAAGCCTTTGCTGCTTTGGCAAAGGAATATACCGCAGACAGCAATGGCGACAAGGGCGGTCTGTATGAGAATGTGGGCAAGGGCGACATGGTGGAAGAGTTTGATACCTGGATCTTTGATGCAAGCCGCAAGGCTGGCGATCACGGTATCGTAAAGACTGCCGATTACGGTTACCATCTGATGTACTTTGTCCATGGTGACACAGCTGTGGATACCTGGGTCTTTGAAGAGGGCAGACAGACTGGTGATTACACCCTGGTTAAGTCTGACTACGGCTACTATCTGCTGCGCTTTACCGGCACGGAAGAGGGCTGGATCTACTACTCCCGGGATGCTGTGCAGTCCCAGAAAATGTATGATCTGGTTCTGGAGAAGCACCCCATCGAGGTGGACTACAGCGCCATTGCACTGGCAACTGTAAGCACGGCAGGCTAAGATTGTGATATGACCGGCGTGGGGAAACCCACGCCGGTTTTTTGCAGCGTACGGACAGAACAGTTTAGGTACAATGAGAGAATGTCCTTTTCTTGTTTCGGCAAGAAAAGGACGAAAAGAAGCCGACATAAGAGAGACGTTAGAGCCGCGCTCCCGCGCGTCAAATACAATAGTAGCGGAGCGATTGCCCCCGGCAATCGTTAATTGAAGATTCGCTGCGCGGAGCACCGCCCTCTCCTATGAACCTCTCCCGTGGCGCATCGCCGGCACTGCACAGACTGCATTATGCATGGAGGAGTAAGTTGAATCAGATTTTATCAATAAAATATTTGTCGAATTATGGAAAATTATGCTTGACGGGTCAGGAGAATACATGGTATATATTATGTTAACTGCAAAGAAGGGGTGCGGAAGCGATGACATCGAATGGGCAGAGGAACAAAAACAACACAAGAATCCTGCTTGTGGCGCTGATCGTCGTGCTGGCGGTGGCGCTGGTGGCGGTGCTGTTCATGGCTTTGTTTATGAAAGGTAGGCCTGAGGAGGGCGGGGAACAGACCCAAATCAGTACGGAAACCTCCCTGGAAACAGAGCAAACGGTATCTTATCCGGAAAAACTGACTATTACAGAGCCGGGAGAAAATACGCTGATCACCATGCAGGACAGACTGACGATTGCCGGTATTTCAGATCCCAGACAGGAGCTGACTGTCAACGGTGTGACCGTTCCCCGGCAGGCGGATGGCAGCTTTTCCTACGATGTGCTTTTGGCCCTGGGCAGCAATGAAATTACGGTGATCCATAAGGAGCAAACGGTTGTTTATACAGTAGAACGGCGGTATGCGTTGGAAAGCTGTATGCCCATGGATGCGCAAAGCTATAGCAGCGGCGCGACGGTCTATTTTGCAGTCTCTGCCAGATTCGGCAGTACGGTGGAGGTTAGCTTCAACGGACAGATAAT
Organism: Oscillospiraceae bacterium; assembly: GCA_017936985.1. The sequence goes on along the minus strand of JAGBEM010000045.1, from coordinate 12,094 downwards.
TCAGTTGGAGGAAGATAAATTCCAGGCAGGTACCGATGTTTCTGAGGGCTTTGTACTGTATACCGGAGAATATGCGCTTCCCGGGGATAATCTGACAGATGTGGACATGGGCTTTATTACATATACAGCCACCTGTGACGGCATCACAGAAACCTACACCTCCGGCAACATCACCTGCCTGAAACCGGTGGATATTTTGGCGTCGGATCCCGATGCCACACCGGATTACGGAAAATACATCGATGTAGGCTCCGGCTACATCGCCCAGATCGTTACCTACGCCGGTGAGACCTTCAACGGCAGCACGGTGGATGATTATTCCCATCCCACCAATATCTATCTGCCGGAGGGCACTTTAGATTATTGCTCCACAGAAGAGGTGAAGCTGGGTCAGCTTTCCTATGTGGTGCTGCGCAGCGGACAGCGGCTGTATGTCCAGAAGCGCAACAGCCCCACCATGGCCATCGTGCAGGTGGTGGACCGGTACATCGGTCAACTGCCGGATCACAATGAGATCGAATTTGTATCTTTGAAAAATGAGGGACGGCACACTGTGCTGACACTGGATTGCCTGTGGAAAGCGCCGTTCTATTTGGATATCAAACCCCAGACCTATCAACATGCTACCAACAGCGGTGACCGGAACTATTCCGTGAAGGCTTTTACCGCGGAGTATATCGACATTACATTCTGCTATGCCACCAAGTTTACCGGCACAGTGACGGTAGCGCCGGGGGATCCGGCGGATCCGCTGTTTGGCAAGATAGAGCTGATCAGCCGGGAAGAGGATTGCACGCTGCGGTTACATCTGAAGGAAAAAGGCGGCTTCTACGGATGGGATGCTTACTATAATGATGACGATCAGCTTTGTTTCCGCTTCTTAAATCCGGCAAAGGTCAGTGCTTCTGATAACGCCATCGGTGCGGATCTGACCGGTGTGAAGGTGCTGATCGATGTAGGTCACGGCGGCTCGGATCCCGGAACGGTCCGGGAAGACTACAAGGGTAAGGATGTCTACGAAGCTGACCGCAATCTGGCTTTGGCGAAGAAGCTGCAGCAGGAACTGGAGGCTGCCGGCGCCACGGTGGTACTGACCCGCACTACGGATGTACGGCTGACGGTGGATGAGCGGCACAAGCTCCTGAAAAAGGAAGCGCCGGATTACTGCATCAGCATCCACCACAATTCCATTGACGGCTATCCCAATTTTGGCGGTCTGGAGACCTTCTATTATACGCCGTTCTCCATGAAGGCTGCGGATTTTGTCAATGACCGGGGTGCGCAGTGCGGTGTATATGACCGGGCGGAGCTGAACTGGCATGTGTTCTTTCTGGCACGAAACACGGTCTGTCCGGTGGTGCTGACCGAAAACGGCTATATGAGCTGTGATGCGGATCTGGACAACACGCTGGATGAAATGACCATTGCAAAGAAAGCACTGGCTATGGCCAAGGGTGTGGCGGATTATTTCCTGGAGATCAACAAATAATTGGCGGATTTTTCCATGATTTTTCTTTTTGAGAGTGCGCAAAATAAGCGCAAACTCAAAAAAAGGAGGTCATGATTATGAACTGCAATGCAAACAAGTGCATCGAATGCACCGTCCGGCAGTGCGCACACCACTGCGACACTGAGAATTACTGCTCTCTGGACCGGATCCTGGTGGGCACCCATGAAGAGAATCCTGCTATGGATCAGTGCACCGACTGCAAGTCTTTTCGCAAGAAGTAAGGCTTTTCCGCGGCGGCAATAGCCGCCGCGGATTTTTTATTGGAATATGTCCTTTTCTTGTTGCGGCAAGAAAAGGACGAAAAGAAGCCGACATAGGAGAGGCGTTAATGCCGCGCTCCCGCGCGTCAGGTACACCCTCTCCTATGTACCTCTCCCGTAGCGCATCGCCATGGGGTTCTGCGGTTTTGATTCGTGCGGGAAGTTTCCTGTTAGAACAAGGCGCCTTCTCTTGACGAACAAAGAAAAAACGAGTATGATAAACGGGCAAAAAATGGAAAACTGAAGCATTTTTCAGCAAATGTTTAAAAATCCTTTGACTGCTGTACATAAATATTTCATATCCGCCGGATAAAATAGCATTATCCAGAAATCGAAAGGAAGATAAGACGATGGAGCAGTACGAAAATAGCGGCAATTTCCAGGAGCCTGCACAGGAGCCTGTATACGAACATAAGGTATCTCCCTTTGCGGATTCTCCGTATTGTGTGAACCAGACACCGAATCAGCCCCAAAAGAAAAAGAGTGGCGGCAAGATCATTAAGAGCGTGCTGGCAGTTGTTTTGGTGGCGGCGCTGGTGGCCGGCGGCTGCGGCGCGACAGCATTTTTGGTCAACGGATACTGGGAAAACCGGTGGGAGGAAAACAGCGATAAGACGGAAGATGTGCTGCAGGCGATGCAGGATAAGATCAATGATCTGCAGGAGCAGATCAAAGATAATTCCTTCACTGGCAACGGAAACTCTGTGTCCGGCACGCCCAACAATACGGCTGACGGCAGCTTGACTCCCGGTCAGGTCTACGCCCAGAATGTAGACGCGGTGGTGGCTATTTCCAATCAGGCTACGACCAACATCTACGGACAGATCACCGAAACCGCTTCCTCCGGCTCCGGATTCATTATTTCGGAAAACGGCTATGTGGTTACCAATTACCATGTGGCGGAGGGTGCGACCAAGCTAACAGTGATCCTCCATGACGGTACGGAGCACATTGCGCAGCTGGTGGGCTATGATTCTGCCAATGATGTGGCGGTGCTGAAGGTAGATGCTACCGGTCTGCCCTATGTGAAACTGGGCAGCAGCGACGATCTGATCGTGGGAGATCAGGTGGTGGCCATTGGTAATCCTTTGGGCGAGCTGACAAACTCGCTGACGGTGGGCTATGTCAGCGCTACAGACCGGGATATTTCCACTGGCGGCGCGCTGATCAACATGATCCAGACCGATGCAGCCATCAATTCCGGCAACTCCGGCGGCCCGCTGTTCAACATGAAGGGCGAAGTGGTGGGCATCACCACGGCAAAGTATTCCGGCACTTCCGGTTCCGGTGCGACCATTGAGGGCATCAGCTTTGCGATTCCCATTGACGATGTGATCAAAAAAGTCACGGATCTGAAGGAGTTTGGTTATTTGACCGGCCCGTATCTGGGTATTACAGTATCCGATACCGATGAGACTTACGCGGATTATTTCGGCATTCCTGCCGGTGCTTATGTCCGCAGTGTGGAAGCTGGGTATTGTGCAGCCAAGGCTGGCCTGCAGCCGAAGGATGTGATAGTGGAGTTGGGTGGGCACGCCATCACCTGCATCAATGATCTGTCCCGGGCGCTGGAGCACTTTAAGGCTGGGGATACGGTGGAGCTGGTGGTTTACCGGGGCGGCGGCAGAATGACTCTGGAGGTGACGCTGGATGAGCGTCCTCAGACCAATAATTCCGATGCGCCGGTGGAAACACCTTCTAAGCCGTCAGCTGACGGCACCAGTATCGTTCCGGAGAACGGAACGCTGGAACAATGGTGGGACTATTTCTTCGGCAACGGAGGAAAGTAATGGATAGGATCGCAGAGCCGTCTTCGGACGGCTCTGATTTTCGTTAGGATTGTCGAAAATAATCGATTTTTCCGGGGTGCAAATTTCGACAGAATATGCTACTTTATTAGCATATTTAACCGAGGTGAGCATTCTATGGAAAAATTAAAAATACTGGTGGCGGACGCGTCTGAGATTTTTTGTCAGGCACTGACGGATACGCTGCAGGGGAACTATCGGGTACGTGTTTGCAAGGATGGAAACGAGGCACTGGAGATCCTGCGGACATTTCACGCAGATATTTTGATCCTGGATCTGATGCTCAGCGGCTTGGACGGGATCACATTGCTGCAGAGGATATCCCAGACCCCATTACGGCCGATGGTTTTGGCTACTACCCGGTACGTCAGCGAATATATTCTGGATTCGGCGGAGCGGCTGGGGATCGGATATCTGATGATCAAGCCCTGTGATACCGATGCGGTGGCGGCCCGGGTGGCGGATATGACGCAGAGAATGAAAGTACCGGTATTTGCCGGCCCGGACAATAGGACACAGGTGTCCAATATGCTGCTGAACCTGCGATTTTCCACGAAGCTGCGGGGATATGGATATTTGCGGGAGGCGGTGCTTCTGATGGCGAAAAATCCCGGGCAGTCGATCACGAAGGAATTATATCCTGCAGTAGCCAGGCACTTTCGTGTGACGTCTGCACAGGTGGAGCGTTCCATCCGCAGCGCGCTGCAGCAGGCTTGGCAGCGCAGGGAAGGATGTGCGTGGCAGCTTTACATTCCAACCGGGAATGCGGGATGCCCGGAACGGCCCAGCAATGGGACGCTGATCAGCTGTCTGGCTGATAGATTGCTGCTGTCTCAAGAGCTGCTGGAGGCGGAATAAACAGTGGTGGACGGGTGTAGACTGATAAAAAAGACCTGAAGTAGGGAAATGCCGGAAAATAGGGCTAGCTTTTTCGACAGGAATCGGGTATAATATATGAGCAGTATTTTGCTATCCCTCATACTTGGAGGTAATCTTATGAAAAAATCAAATCGGACGGTGATGTCCGGTTCTCAGATCGGCTTAACGGTGTTGAGTTCTTTTCTGGCGCTGGTGCTGATCGCCATGCTGTTTGTCACTGCCTATGCCAATCATTATCTGGGACAGATCAACTACATTCCCGATGATACCACGTTGTCTTCTGATGCGATCGAGTCCATCGAGCAGAATCTGACGGAGACGATCCCTTCGGATTACACCGGCCCTACGGCGGATCCGACGATCGTTACGGAGCCTGAAGACGATACGCCGCCTACGATCATCAAGCACAAAAACCTGATCAACTTCCTGCTGGTGGGTCAGGATCGCCGTCCCGGTGAAGGCCGGCAGCGTTCCGATTCCATGATCGTGGTTTCTGTGAACACCAGGGACAAGACCATTACGCTGACTTCCTTTATGCGGGATATGTATGTGTACATTCCCGGTTATAAGGCCAACAAAATGAATGCAGCCTACGCCCGGGGCGGTTTCCCCATGCTTTGTGAGACACTGATGGCAAACTTCGGCGTGGATATTGACGGATGCATTGAGGTGGACTTTGACGGATTTACCTCTATCATTGATATGGTGGGCGGCATCGATATGGAGCTGACCGCCGGAGAAGTGAAGTATCTGAACAACGGCTACGGCTGGAATCTGAAGGTGGGCATGAATCATTTGAACGGTGCCCAGGCACTGGGCTATTCCAGGGACCGGGCCAACGGCAATGACTATGCCCGTACTGAGCGCCAGAGAAAGGTGCTGACGAAGGTTTTTGAGAAGTGCAAGGATCTGAGCCTGACGGAAATGATGAATATGCTCGATAAGGTGCTGCCGCTGATCTCTACCAATATGACCAGCAAGCAGATCACCACTTATCTGAGAGAACTGTTTCCCATGATCTCCGGTGCCCAGATCAACACCCTGCGGATCCCGGCCAACGGAACCTATGAAAGCGCAGCGATCAGCGGTGCCGGTGCTTGCTTGATCCCGGATCTGGAAAAGAACCGGGAGCTTCTGCAGAAAATGCTGCTTCCCAGCTAAATATCAGAAAATCAATTTGTGCTTCCATTCCCAGAATATGGGAATGGAAGCGCTTTTATTTTTTAACAGTGGATTATTTTCGGAATAAAAGGAAATAATTTCCTTAAAAATCAACTCCAATGTTCTGCAAGATTGGATTTTTGGAAAAAATTCATGATTTTTGACAAAATAGTAATTGACAAAAAATGACAATCCATATATAATGAACAACGAAATGGAGGGATTCCGATGCAATTAACCAGAAGTGAAATGCAAATTATGGACGTTTTGTGGGAAGATGGCGGCGCACTGTCCCGTTCTGATTTCCTGGAGCGTTCTGCAGAAAAGTCCTGGAAGGACAGCTCTGTTCACATTCTGCTCAATGGCCTGCTGAAGAAGGGGGCTATCAAGGAGGCCGGTGTGGTCAAGCGCAGCAAGACCTATGGCCGGACTTTCCTGCCGACGATGACCCGGGAGGAGTATTTTGCCAATACGATCTTCTCTCATCGTTATAAGCCCCAGATGGTCGGCTTGATCGAGGCACTGATGCAGCGCCCGGAGATGGATGCCGAGACCATCCAGAAGGTTCGTCAGATCTTGAATAAGGACTGATCAAAGAAGGAAAACCCCGCTCTGCAAAGAGCGGGGTGCTTTTTATGTGTTGGACAGGTATTGCTCCCAGGGGAAGCTGCGGGGGTCTTTTTTCAGACCGTAGGCCTGGCGGATCCCATCACAGAGAGTTTTCAGTTTGCGCTGCATGGTTTCCGATCGGAAGTAGGTTTCGTTGCCTGCTTGCATGGCGTACGCAAAGATCTGCGCCCGGTCTTCTCTGGCAAAGCTCATAGAGAACATATCGATGAAGGAACGGTCATTGTCCTGCAGATATTGCCAGTCATTTCGGTTTTGGTTGGCAACATAGCTGTTATCGTAGGAGAAGCCGGCCGGATTCAGTTTATTCCATTCTTTATAGGCGGCGCAAGCGGTCAGCACCCGGGTATCGATGAGATAGCCCAGCGTATGATACAGCGTTTCGGTGGGGTCGTCGGTCAGACACAGGGCAATATAGGTTTCGCCGTTGTGCCAGTACTGAATACCGCTGACTTCGTCGGTATAGCCGTTTTCCAGCCGGCCATGGATGGAGCGAACCAGGATGATATGCAGCTGATCGCTGACAGTGCCGGCAAGAAAGCCCTCGGGGAATTGCTGCAGGGCAGATTCCAGCTGCGGAAGCCAAGCTTCATAAACAGGAACCAGATATTCTGTGGTAAAGGCATCTTCCCAGGGCTGCACCGCAGCGGCAGCTTCGCCCAGGATCAGGTCAATGCCCAGGCTGGTTTCCAGCGCAGCAAGCCGGTTCTCCAAAGCGGCAAGGCCCTCGGCGTCCGGAGCGGAGCGGGTGTAATAGGTGTCGGTATAGTTGGTTTCGTCGCCGGTGAGTGTCAGGGCGGTGTCCCAATGGTGCAGAAGATTCGCCTGGGAGCTATCATCATAGGCACAAAACCAAACTGTGCCATTACCGCCGGGGCAAATGCTGTGGATCTGGGGAATGCCGGGGAGGGTGACATCTCCGGTGAGCTTGCCGGAGGTCAGATCGTAATAGGCAAGGCGGCAGCCGGTATCGGTGTTGTAAAGAGCCAGCAGGGCGTTTTGCCGGGGAAGCGGTATAAAATCGGTAATGGCTTCTGCAGGCCAGAGCACGCCGGGGTCTTCGCCGTAGCTGCCAAAGACAAATTGCAGGGCACTGCCACTGTCAACGGTCAGGAAATAGTTTTGTGCGGAAGTGGTCAGGTCGTTCAGGCGGTCGCCGGTGTACACAGTTTGGCCGTTTTGCGCGTTGACCAGAGATGTGGTGATGCGGCCATCAGAATATGTGATTTGGTGGCGCAGCATTTGTCCTTCAAACAATGCGCCTGTAAGAGTCTGGGTGGAGGCGGCGTTGGTTTGCTGCAGCGGTCGTGAGATGCCGGTGAGCAGATCCAGGACCTGGATGCCGGAGGTGGTGCAGTAATAGACGGTATTCAGATCCGGGGAAACTACCGCAACGCCGATGGCATCGGCAGGAAGCTGCGTTGCGCGGATCTCTTTCAGGGTGGCATCCAGAAACAGCAGGGAGCCGTTGTTCCGGCAGAGGGCAAGACCTCTACTGCTGCACTGCAGCAGATCCCCAGGGGAATAAAGACTGTCCAGGGGAGTGGTAGCGATGACTTCCAGAGGTGTACCGCCCAGAAGATACAAGGTGGTACAGTCGCTGTTGTGGAATGCCAGAAGACCGTCTCCCATGGGGATCAGAGCGTCAAAGGACATATCATCTATGCGGTAGGTGCTGACGGCACCGTTGGTTGCCTGGGACAAAGCGGACGCTTCATCCAGCAGAGAACTGACCGGCGGTTCGGTCACTTCTGTAGAGGCGGTGGTGTTATTGGGCTGCTCCTGCACCGCACAGCCGATCATTAACAGCAGAAGCAAAAGAAGAAAAGTGAGTCGTTTCATCATTGTCTCCTTGCCAGTGTATAGTCATCGCCCTGGCGATAGTAAGGGCAGTGTTTTTTTCCGGAGGCGAAAAAACGGTAGACCTCGTCCTCGTCCAGATCCATCATGCAGTAGTACTCGTCGTATTCTTCGTCGTAATCGTAATACCAGCAGGTATCGCATTCGTTGCAGTCCATGTTTATCGATCCTTTTTCAGGTAAGATTCCACATCAAAGGGCTTCAGCTTTTCGTCCTTGCGCAGGTACAGCGGATGGTGGGGGTGACCCTTTTTGGTGATGGCTCCGGCGCAGTACCAATTGGCACCGTATTCTTCGCCGGCTTTCACCATGTCCCGGACGCAGTCTGCAAGGTAACCGCGTTTTTCGATGATCGCACCCCAGGCAGCCCAGACGGCAGGCTTCCGGGAAATGGAAAGTACATACCGGAAGGCTTCCAAATTTTCTTTGTGCAGGGCGGCGTTGCAGGTTTTTTCCATGGCATCCGGGTCGGTTGCCCGCTGGGCATAGACATTGAACATAATGAAGCTGTCAAAGCCGTTGCCATGGGCGATCCGCTCTACAGATTTCAAGGTGTTATCCAAGTTGTCCGGTTCGGCGGTAGAGGGGTTGATGCCGATGCAGATCAGCGGATTTTTGCCCCGGGTACCCAGTATGTATCGGTATTCAGAGTAAAAATTCGGTGCGTAGAGCCATTTGTTGACGTCATAGCTGTCTGTGGGGGTGTTGGCGGCTTCCAGCGCCTGCCGAAAGGTCACCAGCTCCAGCTGGGCGGTATTTCCTTTTGGTATGTGCATATCAAAGATCCTCTCCGCTGGGGAACCAGCAGCTGTTTTTCGGGTCGTGGAAGTTGGTGGTGCGGATGTCGATGTTGTTTTGCTGCACCCAGCCAAGGAATGCGGTGTTCAGAAAATCTTCTGCACCGGCAAGCTGCAGCTGAAGCTGGACGGCAGAGCTGTCTTTCATATGCAGTTCCAGCAGGATATTGCCGCCCTGGAGCACATACAGCTGCTGGTGGCTGATCTGGCCATAGCGGTAGCTTATGCTCTTTTTGCCGAAGGTGGTATAGAGGAAGCTGTCGCTGTCGTAGAAAATGCCGTAGGTCATGTAGTAGACCACCAGACCGATGCCGGTGAGCATGATGAGGATGCCGCCGGCAATGAGCACCCAATTACTGGGCAGGCCGGTGAACAGTGCGGCCAGGCCTAGAATAAACAGGATAAGGCCAAATGCGCCGAATTTCTTGTTCAGCCGGACTGCTTTGCCGGTGCGATGCTGCTGGCGGCTGCGGAAGAGCTTTTGGTGGAGCTTGTCTACCAGAAAGCATAAGCTAAATGTCAATGCGGCCAACACGAGGATCACAATAAAGTCCATGGTTTGCTCCTATGCCCACAGGACGCAGTCGACGGGAATGTCAAAGGCTTCGGTTTCGATGGAGGGAAGCATTTGAAAGGCGTAGCACAGCGCAAGGGTGGGGTGATGGGGTTCTGCTGCCAGAAAACGGTCGTAAAAGCCGCCGCCGTAGCCGATGCGGTGACCTTCTTTGTCAAAGGCGAGACCAGGCATCAGCACCAGCGCGGTGGGGTCGTCCGCGAGTGGGCTGTCGGCAATGGGCTCGGGGATGCCGGAATAGCCCTTTTCTACCTGAGAAAGGTCGGTTAGAAGGATAAAGCGCATTTCGTCGCCGTATACCTTGGGAACAGCCACCTGTTTGCCGTCCCGGAGCGCCTGCTCCAGCATGGGGACGGTGCGTACCTCCTGGTTATAGGGGAGGTAGCCGTAGATGGTTTTTGCCTGGCGGTACTGCTCTGTGGCAGCGAAAAGCCGTCCGAGGGTTTCGCTGGCAGATTGGATCTGCTCTTCAGTCATGGCGCGCTTTTGGGCGCGGATGGAATCACGCAGTGCCTTCTTGTCCATGTTCTTTCTCCTTGTTTGCCCGGGTGGGGCGGAACATCCGGAACCAAAGCAGGATCGCGGCCTGACCGGGGATGCCCAGTAGGAAGATCCGCCAGATGTTGATATTCCAAATTACAAGCAATGTAGCAAAGATGCTGATCAGGGTGCCCCACATGATGCCACTGATCAGGATCCGATTCCAGCGAAAATCGTGCCAGGCAGAGCGCAGGCTCAGCATGACGATGCAGTCTGCAGGAACGGCGCAAAAGAATGCCAGCCAGCTGTTGGGAACGCCGCAGCTGGACAGCACCACATAGACGAACAGGGCAACGAACCATACCAGAATCGAGGAAAGTCCCAGAATGATATTCTTGTTGGCCTTGCGTTTGAGGGCTTTTTCCACAACCTTGCCCATGGTTTTTTCCACTTTGCCGCCGTTTTCCGGCAGGGCGTTGGGGTCGGTGATCAGATCGTTTACAGTGACACCCAAATTCTCCGCAATGGCCATCAGAGTCAATATATCCGGAATGGATTCGCCCCGCTCCCACTTGGAAACGGCTTTGTCCGAGTAATTCAATTTTTCAGCCAAACCGGCCTGGGTCAGGCCTGCGCGCTTACGGTGCGCAGCAATATTGGCACCAATTTGATTTTTCAGCTTTTCGTCGTCCATAATTGACCTCCAGGGTATACTTGTATGTATTTTATCAAAAATGAAAGGGTATTGCAACCAAAAAGAATGTGAACAAAAACGCACGCTGCATTTGCAGCGTGCGTTTACTTGCGTCAGTCTTCCCGGAAAAGCTGGTGGGAGCAAAACTGGATGATGGAGCTTCTGGTGATGATGCCGATGAAGGTATCTTTATCGTCCACCACGGGGATGAAGTTTTGGGTACTGGCCCGTTCCACCAGATCCTGCATGGGGGTAGTGACCCGTACCGGTATGTAATCTTTTCTGCGGGAGATCTCCATGATCCGGTGGGCTTCCGCCTGGCGTATGTCCATATAGCACATATTCTTGATGGCCCACAGAAGATCGCCTTCTGTTAATGTGCCCCGGTACTCGCCCCGTTTATTCAGGATGGGCAGTGCCGCAAAGTGGGCCGATTCCATCTTTTCCAATGCTTGTCGTATGGTATAGTCATCGTAGAGGAAGGCGCACATGGCCTTCGGCTTCAGAAAAAACAAAATATTATCCATAAGGGCTCCTTTTTGCGCACATTGGCAACATCATCGCTACCATTAATATTATAGCACAGTTTTCCAAAAGAAGCATGAAAAAATATTGTATAAATCTTATTTGGCTGCCGAAAAACCGGGAGTGTTTTTGTGCAAAATAGCCAATTACTCGCCGATGTGGAAGGGAGTACAGTCCAGGGTGGCGAAGTAGTCCGAGGGCTTTTCCGCGCGGCGGATCAGCTGGAAAGAGCCGTCCTCTTTCAGAAGAACTTCGGCAGAGCGGAGCTTGCCGTTGTAGTTATATCCCATGGAGTGGCCGTGAGCGCCGGTATCGTGGAGGACCAGAATGTCGCCGATGTCGATCTGAGGCAAGCTGCGCTCTACGGCGAACTTGTCGTTGTTTTCGCACAGGCCGCCGGTCACATCGTAGACATGATCCAAAATGGCATCCTCTTTGCCCAGGACAGTGATGTGGTGATAGGCACCGTACATGGCAGGACGCATCAGATCTGCGGCGCAGGCATCCAGTCCTATATATTCCCGGTAGATGTGCTTCTGGTGCAGAACGGTAGAGACAAGGTGGCCGTAAGGGGCCAGCATGAAACGGCCCAGCTCGGTATAAATAGCAATATCATCCATGCCAACGGGGGCCAGGATTTTGTCGTACTCTCTGTGTACGCCTTCGCCGATGGCGCTGATGTCGCAACGGGGCTGCTCAGGACGGTAGTCCACGCCCACGCCGCCGGAGAGGTTGACAAAGGAAATGTGGCAGCCGGTGGCATTGTGCAGCCGAACAGCCAGCCGGAAGAGGTTCGCAGCCAGCTGGGGATAGTATTCATTGGTGGTGGTGTTGGAGGCCAGAAATGCGTGGATACCAAAATGCTTGGTGCCCAGGCTCATGAGCCGGGTAATAGCACCGGCCATTTGGTCTTCGGTCAT
>JAGBEM010000044.1 GCA_017936985.1 Oscillospiraceae bacterium | reverse complement strand
GCTGCCGCCCATGGAAAAGGCCAGCGGTGCCGTGATGGTCAGCATGGCAAGGATGACGTATCGCTCCGCAATCTCCAGCAGCAGTTTGAATACCTTGAACATAATGATGACTCCGAAGATAATGACCAGCAGCCATGCCGCAGTCAGAGAGCCGAATACACTCTCATCCACAAGCTGTACATTGACTGCGTTGGGTATCTGAAGCAGGTCGATCACCTTGGAAGTCATACTAAGCCCAATGTCACAGATTTGAGGACTTGCCAGCAGGAGGAAGGAAAATACGAAGGTTCGGGTAAAAAGCAGTTTCGGATCTTCACCTTCAAAGCCAAGACCGGACGCCATGCTTTTCAGCGCCTGAAACACCAGATTACCAATCAGCAGCGCCCAGCCCACAGCCATAAGTACCTGCATAATGTCATCGATCACCGGGACATGGGTTTTCAAATAGGCAAAATCCATGCTCATAATGTCAAGCAGGGAAGATGAAAAGTATTGCCAGCATTCAAGAGTAAGGCCATATGCCCACTCCATGAAGCCTTGAAAAATCAGCTCAAGCAATGTGGACACCCCCTTCCTGCCTGAGCTGTGGCCTTATGGAAGCGGGATTGCTTCTATACTGGCAAGAATGCTTGGCTTTTTGCCAGACGGGCTTTCCTCCGTGGGAGTGTTTTCCTGCAGCCTTTTCAAATAGCTTTCTATCATGATATCGAATACAGCACCGAACAGATCTACATCCCGCTTGGGTATGCCCACATACGTTGCAGCGCGTATCCCGATCTGGCAAGCCTCAAATTCCGTCAGTTTCAAATACTTTGTTCTATCGTACATTGCGTAACACCTCTCTTGTGCGGAATCATTACGGGGTCAGAGTTGCAAGACCGTTAAACAGGGGTGCGACATAGGCAATGAACGCCCCGATGCCGTTGATGATGGCCCAAGCAATCCATATACGCTTGAGCCAATCCCACGCCTGATCTACTTTGTGCTGATTGTTGGAGAGCTTTGCACCCACCACAGCCACAGCAGACATCAGGCCGGCCAAAACCGTACTGATACCGGCAATCTTACTGTAAACGTCTACGATAATGGTATTTGCTACTGTCCACATATCGTCCACAGCAAGGGCAGGAACGGTCAGTGCAGTCAGCATGAGCATAAGCGTGAGACAGGTAACATATAGCCTGTAAAGCTTTTTCATGGGTACCTCCTTTTAAAGCTGTGGGGGCGGTACGATTCTCCGCCCCCATTGACTCCGCAACTATCTGTCTTCTTTTTTAATCCCGGCGATTCGGGTCCTCAGCCAAATGCCGAGCCAAATCCCAGAGTTCACCGAGAATCGGCTCAAAGGCATCGATCAGATCCGGATCGAAGGCGCCGCACTCTTCGTCCAGAAGCATTTTCACCGCTTGGGCATCTGTGATTCCATCCCGGTAGCTTCTGGGGCTGCGAAGAGCATCATAGGCATCGGCCAGACTGATGACCTGCACATAGGATGCAATCTCGCCTCCGCACAGATGGTCAGGATAACCCCGGCCATTGACCCGCTCGTGATGATGCCGGCAGATTTCCAGGGCATAGTCATAAATCGGCTCGTCCCGCATTTCTGCAAGCGCGATTTCAACCATTGCGGCGCCCAAAATGGTATGTGCTTTGACAAACTCATGTTCTGCGGAAGAAAGCCGCCCCTTTTTGTTGATAATCGTTTCAGGCAGCGCAGTCTTGCCGATATCGTGCATGGTAGCAGCCTGCGCAATGTCAGGAATTGCATCCCAAAGGTCGGAAGGCAAAAAGCCAATCGTCCACGCATGGCAGAGCATCATCTGCACAAACTCACGGAAATAGTCGCTGTGCATTCCGTCCTGGCAATACAGGTCTTTATTCATTTCCTTAATAGGGATCAGTTGAAGACGAATGTGTTCCATTATTAAAACCTCCGTAATATGAAGGGCCTGTGCAGGACATATTTATGAAAATCCTGCACAGGCCATAGTCAGTTGTTATTGGTTTGAATGGCTATTTATCAATAGCCGGTCTTGGGCAGCGTGGGAGTGTTGCCATAGCGCTGAATGATGGTCACCCAGCTAGCGTTTGCGGTCTGCCAAGTGCCCTGATATTTGCCTCCTACGTCAGCTCGGTTGGTCATGTAGTAACCATTGACGGCATTACCGCTGACCATGACACTCAAGGTAGGATTGGCAACGCTCTGGAAGCCAACAGGAACCCTGCCAAAATCAAAGTAGACATCGGTAATGACCTCACCAGCCTGCATAGGAATGGCGTTCAGCGCAAAGGAGTAGTTGTTGCTGGTCAGCAGATTGGATGCCAGCACCTGATAATTCGCCATATAGTTGGTCTTATACAGGATGCGGTAATTCAGCCGGGCGCTGTAGGTGCCGGTGGTAAGAGTAGTAGCTCTGGCAATATCAGTGGGAATGTGGTCATGCCAGAAAAAGCTCTCCAGATCCACATTGGAAGTGTTAGCCACGGTGATGTCGTAGCGCATCTGAGTACCTGCCAACACGGCAGCGTTGCCGCGCTTGGTGATGGAAACCCCCAGTTCAGCCGTCTTATCATAAGCGTTGAGTTTGATTATCTGGCCAGCATACTCCAGTGTCACATCAAACACCTGAGCGGATACCTGCCAATAGGCGGGTGCAGATACTTCACGAATCTGATAGCGGGTCAGAGGCAGAGGCTTACTGGCCGCTACGCCACGCGCATCGGTAGTGATATAGTCCACGACCTTACCGCTGCGGGCATTGATGATTTCGTAAACAGCACCCTTCAGCGGGGTGCCAGGGGCGGTGCCTGTGATCTCGTTGTACTCGCCTGCATACTTGTAAATCTGGATCTGGCCCGTGATGGGCTCGTTCTCCCACTCGATTTCGATGGTCTTACCCGCACGGACGTAGACCGTCTTCATCTGGGTGTCCACGTTGTAGCCTTCGTTCTCCAGTTCACGGATGTAGTAGCGACCGGACTCGGTGAGGCCGGTGATGTATACCCAGCCGTCCTGATCGGACTCGTACTGGCCAATAGGGGTCTTGTTGCTGTCGTAGAGCAGGAACGTCACACCGTAGATGCCCTCACCAGTAACACTATCGATTTTGTGGATCAGGATGCCGGACAGGCTCTTATTTTCGACGGTAAGGGTGGTGGTTTTGCCGTCCTTTACCTCGAAGTAGTGGGGGGTGTTGTCCAACTCGAAGCCTTCCGCACTTTCGATTTCCACAGCGTAGTAGTGGCCATCTTCCAGAGACAGGAAGGCGCGGCCGTTCTTGTCAGTGGTCACAGTGTCCACAAGACCATCGTCTGCGCGACGGATCTCGAACTTCACATTAGGGATGCGCTCGGTCTTCTTGTCGGCATTGACCTTGATAATCTCAACACCGCCCACGGGATCGTTGTAGAAATACAAGCTCTGCGTGTCGTTGGTATTCACAACCACGGTCTGGGTGCGGGTCTCCTCATGGATGGTATAACCCGGGATGCTCTGCACCTCAGTCACTACGATGGAGCCCGTGATGCCATCGATCTTGATCATGCCTTCCTTATCGGTCCAGTACAAACCGTTGGAGGAAAGCTGGCCACCATCGGCGTCAACCACTCGACCGTCAGTGTAGGTGATCTTGAACTGGACACCCTCCAGAGGCTCCTTCGTCACGGAATCCTGCTTGTGGATCACGAGATTGCCCAAAGGCTGGTTGAAGAACTCCAGCACATAGGTCTGATGATCCTTGATCTCGATGGTCTTGGGGGTATCGTCCAGCAGGTAGCCCTCGGGTGCCTGAACTTCGGTCACGATCAAGCTGGAAGGCTCCACCTTGGGGATGGAGATATAGCCGTTTTCGTCAGTTCGATACTCGCCGCCAGTGGTGCCGACCGCAGCACCGGCAGCGGTGGTCACACGGAAGATTGCGCCTGCCAGAGGTTCCTTAGTGACAGCATCCATCTTCTTGATGACGAGGCCGCCCAGAGGCATATTCTTGAAGGTGACTTCCTTGCAGTCGCCGGACTCCACCTTGACGGTGTGCACAGTGTTATCCAGCAGGTAGCCATCCTTTGCGGAAGTCTCCAAAACGGAGTAGCAACCACTGGGGATGTTCTTCAGGCGGATGATGCCATCCTCATTGGTGGTGTAAGTTCCTGCGGGATACTCACAGCCATTACAACCGGCAATCTTGAACTCAACGCCGCTCAAAGGCTTGCCGGTGATACCGTCAACCTTGGTGATCAACAGGCAACCGTTGGGGATGTTGTAGAAGGTAAGGGTCTGGGTATCATCAGGATTGACAACGACGGTCTGGCTACGGGTCTCGGGGTCGATGCTATAGCCATCAATAGTCTTCTCCTCGGTCACGATCAGTGTGCCGCTGACATTGGACAGCACGATCTGGCCGTTGGCGTCCGTCACATAGGTGCCCTTGGTGGAGAGCTTGCCGCCCTCGGCATCCACATAGGAGCCGTCTGCGTAAGTGATTTTGAACTCAACGCCCTTCAATGGCTCGCCGGTTACGGAATCCAGCTTATTGATGATGAGATTGCCTTTGGGCTGATTCCGGAACTCCAGGGTTACAGTCTGTCCAGCTCTGATACGGGCAGTCTGAGGGGTGTCGTCCAGAATGTAGCTGTTATCCTTGGTGCGGACTTCTTTTACGACGAGGGTGGTGCCGGGGTCGATACCTTCGATCAGGAAGGTGCCTGCGCTGTCGGTGGTGAATTTGCCGTTGGCGTCGCCCACCACAGTGCCGTCAGAAGTGGTTACAAAGAACTCAACATCGGACAGAGGCTTACGGCTCACGCTGTCGATCTTCTTGACCAGCAACGCGCCTTTGGGAGAGTTGCCGAAGTACAGCTCTACCACATCCTGATCCTTGCCGCTGATATAGGCGGTCTGGGGAGCAGTGTCGATGACATGAGAACTGTCACTGGCCAGTTCTTCCACAATATAGGTGCCTTCGTCGAGACCGGTAATAGTGAAACTGCCGTTGGCCGAAGTCTTGTAGGTGCCAATGACTGTGCCGCCAGTACCGGAAGTGCCGGTGAGGTATTTGACCTGGAAGACGGCGTTCTTCACGGCCTCTCCGGTAACAAAATCGAACTTGAAGACGACCAGTGCACTGAGGGGAGTGTTCTCAAAGGTAACGGTCTTGCTTTCGCCGGCCTTGACAAACACTTCCTGCGTGGCCGGGTCTTTGATGCGGTAGCCCGGAACTGACTCCAGTTCGGTGATTTTGTACCAGCCATCCTTCAGGTTAGAGATTTTGAACTGGCCATTCTCGTCGGTATAGAAATAGCCCAGATCATTGATCTCGCCGCTTTCGGTATCGTTGCTGGCATAGGTCACCTGGAACTTTGCGCCCTTCAGAGGCTCGCCCGTCACGCTGCAGATCTTGTTGACGGTCAGGCTGGGCTTCTGATGGTTTTCAAAGTAAACGGTGTGGTCACGATTGGGATAGAGTGTCACGAGCTGACTGGGAGCATCCAGCAGATAAGGAGAAGGAACGGACTTTTCAGAAATCTCATAGACTCCAGGAAGCAGGTTCTTCAGCTCGGCCCGACCGTCCTTGCCGGTGCGGATCTCATCCACACTATGGCCATCGGCTGCGCGGACGATAAATACGGTATCGGGGATGGGCTGGCCGGTATCCGCGTCATGCTTGTAAACATAGAGGTTGGGGCGGATCTGATTCTCAATGACCAGAGTGCTGGTCTTGCCGGGGAACAGCTCCACCTTATACTCGCGCAGGTCGATGATGTGATTGGACACGGTAGAGGTTTCACGCACGGAATAGACCCCGGGCTCCAGATCACTTACAAGGATCTCGCCGTTCTTATTGGTGGTGCGATCCAGATAATGAGTGCCATCTTCGATTTTGGCAATTCTGAAGGTGACGCCCTCCAGAGGGGAACCGTCGGAGCTGAGCTTGATCAGCTGCAGGGAGGGCTTGATACTGTTGGTGAAAACAAATTGGGCATCCTCATTGGGGTCCAGCTGAATGATGCGCTGCGCTTCGTCGATGACGTAGCCCGGACAGGACAATTCCGTTACGACATAAGCACCAGCGGGGAGCTTGCTCAGGTCGATCTCACCGTTTTCATCGGTACGGAACTCCTCGGGGCCGTAGTCACCGGCAACGGACTTGATCTCAAACAGGACATTAGGGATGACCTTGGAGGGGTCAGCACTATCTACCTTCACCAAACGCAAGCCCGGCTTGACGTCATTAAAGAACATCAATTCCTTGATGCCATCGCCAGCTTCCAGTTCTACCTCCTGGGGAGTGGTGTCGAGGATATAGCCGTCATTGCCAGTATCCACTTCCACTGCGCGATAGGTGCCGGGTTCAATGTCGGTGAGCAAAATCTCACCGAATTCATCGGTGCGGAACGTACCGAGGGAAACACCGTCACGCCAGACCTCGAAGGTGACATCAGGCATAGCGACCATATTTTTGCGGTCATACTTGATGATACGCAGGCCGGGCAGTTCTTCATTGACCAGATGGAAGGTAGTAGTCTCGCCAGCCACCACATTGGTGGTATAGATGGTGTCGTTCAGCAACCATCCGGACGGTGCTGCGGTTTCCTGGATTCGGTAGGCGCCGGGGCGAATCTCATTGAACATGGCCACACCGGCGCTGTTTGTCTCAGCAGAATAGGTTTTTCCGCTTTCGATATGGGTCACAGTGACCATGGCGCCGGGAAGGTTCATGCCGGTATTGGAAGTCTTCTCAATGCGGAGATTACCGTAGGGCTCGTTCTCAAAAACGACCTCGGCTACTTCACCGTAGACAACCTGAACATTCTGAGCAGGTTCTTCACTGAGCAGATAAAAGTCCGGTGCGACCCGCTCATAAACGGTGTAATTGCCGATAAGAGTCAAAGGAATACGAATCTTACCAGAGGAATTGGTGGTAAAGGTGCCCACGGTAGCTCCGTCAGGACCAACCACCTCGAACATGGCGCCGCTCAGAGGAATAGTGGTGCCAGCCTCGTACTTGACGATCTGGAGACCGGTATCCATCTCTTCCTCGGGTTCGTCACCATAGTTGCTGTAGATGGACAGTTCCATGGGGCGGGTGGGGTCAGTGTCTACCATGTAATTCTGGATGTTGCCGTACTTGTCTACCTCAACAACAGAAGCGTAAAAAATCGCATACTGATAAACATTGGTATCGAAGGACAGCTGAGCACTTCCAGTCTGGCCAGCAATGCTATCAACAGGATACAGCACCTTGAACTGACCCGCGTAGCCGTCGCCGGTGCCGCTGGTGGTGATCGAGGTGATGTCATTGTTGTTCATGTCCACGATTCTGGTGCCCGCAGGGACACTGTCAGGATCTGTGAAAGACACGTTTACGGTGTAGTCGCAGATCCAGGTCTTGGACCAGAAGGTAAAGACCTGCTGCTTATACTGCCGGCCATTGACGGTCACCTCATAGGCAACATCGCGGTCAGGCGTACAGGAGATGTTCGGAGACAGGTTCTCTGTCCATGCAGTACCGCGGCGGTAGATATCTTTTGCTGCAGCAAGGATCTTCTGGGCACGCTGCAGCTCCACACCGGTCAGATTGGGATTGACCTTCAGATTATTGATGTCCCAATGGGAGAGCAGATAGCACCACAGAGCCATTTTGGTGGCATAGTAGGCATGGTACTTGTTCTCAAGGCCCAGTTCACTCAATCCGCGGTTGGGATAACCGCTGGCAATGATACCTGTGACCTTGGGATCGGCCGCCTTTTCATCGGCCAGATACTTAATGCTTTCGCCCTCAGCTACCGTTTGAGGAACGCCCTTATCATTGGGATTCACACAGTAGGCCGGAACCTCCTTAACCGAGCCGGAGGGGGTAACATGATTGTAGTAGGTATAGATCTGCTCCCGGATACGTCCGTTGATAGACAGATACGACATCGTTACGCCGCCATTGTAGATGTCGATCTCGCCGAGCGCTTCCGTTTCACTACTTGCGGCAAGCGCGGTGGTCGAGAGCATACTGAAAAGCATGATGACGGCTAAGAACGCTGACATTAAGCGCTTTTTCATAGGCTTACCTCCATAAAATAAGGGAGGAAGCCCCTCTGCACAGAAAAGCATCCCCCCTTGGGTGAATATGAAATTGTTTGGGGATGCAAAAAAGGAAGACAGCACAAGCAACTGTGCTGTCTCCCTCTTTTCAGCTTACGTGGTGGACCATATACTCCGTGCGCTGGAATACGCCGTTTTTATAGACGTCCCACGCTTCGAGAGAATGAGTTCCACAAGGATTGGAATTGAATGGGGCAACAATCTCGCTTTCTCGCCAGGGCCAGAAACTCTGCGCCTGCGTATCATCGCTGATCGTCAGACTGATGCGGATTTTCGGATTCCCACTGGGGTGCAGAGCCGGTTTACCATTCTGCCAGGTTTCAGGGTTGTCCCCGATAGCATTATACAGGGTATAGAGCATACGGCGAGTTTCATAGAGATTGCGGATGAACATATACTCACCGGTGGCAATGGTGAAGTGTCTGACGTCTGCATCCGGGAGCTCCGGTTGGGGCAACAGGCTCCAGTCACAGGTAGCCTCGGGCAGTTCGGGCAGTGGGCCGCTGGCAAACATATTTTTGTCGTAGCGGCTCACATCGGTAATGGTGTAATTTGTACCGTCATCGCAGCGAATCACATCACCAGCTTTCGGTACATAACGAGAGCCGTCAGAGGGGACATTGATGGAGCCGTCTGCATTCCTGCTGATGGATGCTCCTTGCGTCTCGGCCGGTTTTTGTACTTCGGGTAAATCAATATTATAACCCATCATCGCCATGGTGCGGTAGATCAAAACCGCCATGTTGCCGCGAGTGATTTCAGCTCCGGTGAGAGCTTCCGCAGAGGACAACCCCAGTTCAACAGCCGTCTGGCAAGCAGTGCTGTAAGTCCACTCCATATCCACGTCGCCTAAGCAACGAAGCATTACCGTGCAGGCCGCAGCAGGGGTGACAGGATCACTCGGCCCATAAAGGCCATTTCCATAACCAGCCACCAGATGATTTGCGGCACAGTAGCCTACATAGACCTTTGCCCAATCAGGCACATCAGTGAACTTACACTGATTGCTGTAGTAGACGCTCTCCGCTTCGATGTGATCGGGATTTGCAACGATGCGGGTAAGCAGGGCCGCCATCTGAGCACGGGTCAGGCCCTGATCCAGCATCATATCGCCGTTGGTGTCACCAACCATGATGCCTGCCTCACGCAGGTAATCTGCGGCAACCTGCCGTTCTGTGCTGGCCTCTGCAGCAAAGACATTTCCGGTCAGTGACAGCAAAAATACGGCCATGATTAAAAAGGTTCGGACTCGTTTCACAATATCACGCTCCCTTCCGATAAAAAACAGTAGTTACACTGGCTATCATACGACGGGTATCCTCATCGTAGACGCAACGGTCAAACTCATAAATACCCATCTGTTCAGCCTGTTCTGCAAGTTCCGCGGGAAGGTCAACTGTGATGTCCATTTTGATCCTTACTTCATCGTCCTTCCTTTGGGGCTTAAATTTCTGTATCAATCTGATACTTCCTTTGGGGTTTATATTCTCCGGAGTGATTTGAGAATAATACAGAAAAAACGCCCTGTCAAAGGTTTATTTGAAATCACTACGCCGATAAAATTCACCTCCCCGAAACCGTTGCGCTGCAAGGCTTTCAGCGATTCACTTCCACCGCCTGCACACAGACTCTTTTGCTGGGCTGATTAGCCAAACAGGTGGTGATGGTGATTCGGTTGTCGGCCGTGGCCTGCAGATAACTCCAGTCGGTATTGGAGATGGTCTTCACCAAAACGACCTCGTATGTCCGTGTGCCGTAAATGGTGGTATAGGTAATGGTGTCGCCAATCTCCAGATCCTTGATGTCACCAATGACATATTTAGCACCGCGGTTATGACCGCAAACAGCTACGTTTCCATCCCAGGCAGAAGTGGTGCTGTAGTGGCCGAGCCCCTTGGCCATGCTGGCATTTGTCTCGCCCTCCCAGACCTTCATGTTGATGCCCAGAACAGGAATCTTTAGAGTGCCGATGCTGCCATCCTTACGTTCCATGTCCTCTGCGCTGGTATATGCGGGCTCACGATAGATGGGGGTAACTGTAGTTCCACCAGAAATAATAGGGGTGCCGTAACTCCCTGCGTCAACACCGTAACCCCCAGTGCCTGCAGATACATTTACAAACTGCTGCAGACCAGGCAGTCGAACCTTCTCCATCACCCCGGTTTGGGTGGTGCTAAAACTACCATAGGGCAGTTCGGGGCGCAAGTAGTCCACGACATTGACCCCGCCGTAATTATACGAGCCGTAAAGATCCGCGTATGATGTGGAGGGATAATACTCCGCACCCGATGTGGAATCAAAGGTATATTCTGCGGCAAAGGCGCTGACCGACAGGGATAACACCGTTACGATCATCAGCGCCATGCAAATCAGTCGCCTCATGTGCTTCATTGATTCTGAACCTCCTGTTCTTCAGATTCTTCGTCCACTTCTGCATCCTCATCAAGGTTTCTGGCCTCTCTGCGGTTGCGCACCAGAAGAACACCACAGACAATTGCGGCGATCAAACCAGCCCCGCCCAGCAGGAAAGGCCAGTTCCCGACGAAAAACTCGCCTACATTACTGATCATATCCGTAGTGCCGTCAGCCTGCTCCGGCTCAGGAACAACCTCTTCGCCCAGATAGGTGAGAACATAAGTGACGCTCTCGATTCCCTCGTGAGTTACTTCACCCACATATTCTGCCGTTGTAATGTAGCCTGTGGCAGCGTTATACGATGCCTTGGCTGAGTAAGTGGCAATGGCCTGGTAAGACGAGGGCATCAATGCCTCTCCCACAAGATCGGTACCGGTGACCTGCCACTCCACATTGGCGAGATTCAAAGTCCTGCCGTCCTTTACGGTAGTAGCCGGGACATAGGACATATCATTGCGGTCCAGCTGGCCAATGGTCTTGGTTTCCGTCACCGTATAGCTCTTGGTGGTGTAACCTGCAGCCTCGGTAACAATGCTGGTGTGATCCAGAGCGAGGGTTCCTTTGAAATTGCCATCGTCGAATTCGATGGTGGGTTCAAGGTTTTCAAGGACAACGGATAGGTCTTTTTTTGCTGTTTCAATGGTGATGACCTCTGTATGTACTTTGCTTTCCTCAATGGGGTTTTCAGTTTTGATGATATTTGCGAAAGTATAGAGGAATCCCTCCAGTTCAAAGGGTTCCTCAATGAGAGTTGCCGGGTCCTGTTCTGGCGGAATAGTGTAGGTCTTGATGGCCTGCTGGCTGCCATTGAGATTCTGTACCACCGTATCCGTGGGAACCTCCAGAGCGAAGGCATTTACGGACATGGACAGAGTAAGCAGCACACAAAGAATTGCTTTTTTCATTTTTTACGGGAGCCTCCTTCTCAATTTTTTCCTGCGCAGCGTTTCTCTGCCGCAGACTTTGGGATAGTGCGCGGTGTTCGTTTCACGATGCTTGTTCCTCCTCCTTGATTTTGTATTCTACTGCGCGCTCCGGGTGCTCCCGCAGTGCGTCCAGTATTCTCAAAGCCTGCTCCAGAGCTTGCATGGTGTCTCGCTTCTGGCGTTTCACAAAGCCATACAGGAGCAGCACATCCCCATTGGGACAAAGATAGAAAACAATACGAATCAGCATTTTGCTTTTTACTCGCAGTTCACACAGGTCACGATAGCGTTCCAGCGAGAAGCGCTTAAAATGGGGTTCCTTCATCTCCGGTTTCTGTGGCAGGGACAACTGATAAATCCGCAGAAGAATTCTCTCACGCAATCGCGGATCAAGTCCGTCAATGAAGTTGGGGAGCTGGGCATCTTTCTCCGGTGGTTGGTAAATTAAAATGCCCTTCATGGTTATGACACCTCCTCAGAGTCGCTTAGCTGTTTCAAGTGCTGGATGTAGGCATTTGCAAATATCCCGGCAAGCTCCGGGTTGCCACTGATCCACCAGATCGGATTAGGCAGGGACAGCCCCATGGCGTCATACTGCAAGCAGATCAGCAGGAACTTCTGCCGGATATCTGCCGTTTCAGCAGCTGTAAATAGTTGAGCCAAATCTTCCTTGACCATGCAATAATCCTGGTAAAAGTCACATAGCCCATCAAAGAGCAGTCCAGCGTATACGTCACTGAGCGCAAGCAGGGCCGCTTTGTTTGTCTTTCCGTCCGCGTGGATAAGACTCATTCGACGCAGACGCTCTTCGGCACCATCATCAAAAGGGTTCTGTGCTCGGCGCATTCTTCCATTCTGTTTTCTTTCGTTCATCTTCATCACCTCCCCATGGCATAAAAAAAGCCCGGCACCGCAAATGCGGTGCCAAGCCTATCTAACGACAGTTATGATGGTTGTTTTCCTCATCCAAAATGTTTGCTCAAAAAATCAAGAAAGAGCTTTTCCAGTGCATCTTCACCGCCGGCCTTTTCGATATATGGAGCAAACTTCTTTCGTTCAAAGCTGATTTTCTTAGGCGGCATTGCTGAGCGGCGTTCCTCAGATGCTCTGGCCTCTCGCCATGCCGCATAAATAAGCTGGCGATCTGCGCAGGGAGGGGGGCACCGCTGAACGATATAATTCACGGTTGCTATGTTCAGCTGATAGCCTTCAATGGAACACATCTCAATGAATGCACGCTGAGAGTTGGCCTCGTAGTCAGCAATTTTTTCTGCGCAGGCCAAAGGCAGAAGCTTCGGGTACTCCTCCAATATTTCTTGAAGTTCAGTGATAAGCTGGGTCATTTTAACTGCCTTGCGAATCTCATATTCTGTTACCCCGAAAAACTCAGCTACAATTTTCCGTGCATTGTACCTTTGGCGAACTTCGCCAAAGGTTTCAGCTGCGGCATTCTTTTGGCCATTGCGATTCTTTGCTTCCAGAAGAGCTTTATACGCCTGTCCGCGCTCAATGATGGTCAAATCCTGTCGCCGGAGCAGGTTCGTGGCGATTGCTATGGTTGTGGCACGCTCATCATCAGCATCTACAATTTCAGCTTCAATCTCCGACCAATTATTCGCTTTTCCTGCATTGGTGCGGTTGTGCCCAGCCAAAATTTCATATGCATCCTGATAGGGGATAGCACGAACAATGATTCGTTCAAGCTGACCCTCGGCCGCCATATGCTCCGCCAGAGCTTGAAGTTTAGAAGGGGGGTAGGGCTTGAACCCTATATCAGCGGTGAAGAAAGGACGCAGTTTGCTGATTGGCAATTTACAAACCTTTGGCTGTGACACATTTGAAGGGGTCTGAAAGAGAGTTTCGTATGCTGCGTTGCCGACTTCAAGTTCGGATGCTTGCTGAGTAGCAATCATCCTGTTCTTGAGCATGGCGCTCATACCGCCTTTACTCAAGCTGCAACACCTCCTCAGCCAAACACCGATACGACACTGCAGCGGGGTTTTGCGGTCTATAGACGAATATGCTCTGACCTGCGGCCGGTGCCTCTGCCAGTTTGATGGTGTACTCAATTGGGTGAGAGAATACGTTGATTTTTGTCCCGTACACATCAACAACGCTTTCCCGAATGCTTTCACAAAGCTGCGGTTTGGACTGATACATGGTAATAAGAATACCGGCGATTTTCAAGGCAGGATTAAATTTTGCCTGCACCGAACGAACCAGCTCCAGGACTTCTGGAATACCCTCGCTTGCCAAGAAGTGCGCTTGTACTGGGATAATGCAGTAATCGGCAGCAGAGAGGGCGTTGACCGTAAGAAGCTCATACTTCAGTCCGCAGTCAATGATGATGTAGTCGTAATCGCTCCGAAGAATGTCCGTGATTACAGACAGCACCTTTTCACAGGCACGGTCTTCCTGACCAACTGCATTGTATTGAGACAGCTGCATAACCTGTAAGCGAGCCGCAGCATCGGCCACTCTCTTGTTACAAGGGATAAGATCAATTCCGGATTCCGTTTTGATAATCGTCCGTTCAAGATGCGTTTCGAGATCTTCCGGATAGTCAATGGCGGCAAGCATCAGATTGTTTACTGTGCGCTTCTGTTCGGCCGGAGTATACCCAAAAGAAGCCGTCAAGCTGCCCTGTGGATCATAGTCTATAACCAAGACCCTTTTACCAACCGCAGCGAGTGCGGCGCCAAGGTTTACTGTTGTAGTCGTTTTTCCAACGCCACCTTTTTGATTGGTGACTGCAATAACATGCTCACTCATGCAGAACCCTCCTAAGCAGTTCAATATGTTCTTTTGACTTCTCCCGAATGTTGTGATATGCTTTTGAAGATACAAAATCCAGCAAAAATTGCTTCGGATAATACAGTTTCCCGGAGAGATTCAATGCTTTTAATCCTCGGGTTTCACCCCAGTCGTAGATTTCTCTGAGATTGTACCCGAGAAGCGCGCTAACTTGCTTGGGAACCAAGACATCTGGTAGATGAGCAATATCCTGCTCAACAATGGCACGTATTTCTATGCCCAGTTGCTTTGAATAGCGCTGTACAGGACTATAGGGATATCTGTTGCAACGATTGCTGCGTCGATACTTTGTCGGGTTCACATTCCGATCCGCAAGGTATCTCTCAACTTCTGCTTTAGGTATCCTATACCCAAGTCCCTGCCTTTCTGGCTTCTCTGCGGATATAAGCTCAGTTTCTATGAGCCAAAGGGCCGTCCTTTTGCTGATGTGGGCGATTTTGTAGAAATCCTCTTTGCTCAAATAGTCGCCGGGAATATCTGATATCTGTAATTCCTTTTCCCTCATACCCGCACCTTCAGCTTTCTGTTGGCGTAGTCCTCGCTCAACACATAGTCAATAACGGACTCTTTGGGTATCCAGTAGTGCGGCTTGACAAAAATTGCCTTGACCTTTTGCTCGTGAATCAAACGACGGGCAAAGGAATCTCCGATTCCGCCAAGCATTTCCCGGAACATTAAGACAGAAAC
The DNA here is from genome assembly GCA_017936985.1 of Oscillospiraceae bacterium. Next base: position 503 of record JAGBEM010000044.1, on the reverse strand, counting down.
CAAATCAGGGTACTGCTTGAACTGCCGATTGTATTTATTTCTCAAGTTTTTCATATCCGAACCTCCTTGCGAATTGCCATTGGCAAATAGGTTCGGTGCCGGGTTTGATGGATTGAGTTCTCTCCTAAAACCCTAAAAATACGTCAGAGTTCTCTCCTCGGCACTCCGTTCCTTTTTCATGGGGCCGAAGGAATGAGTTCTCCCCAGAGTTCTCTCCGGGTTGCGTTAGGAGAGAACTTTTAGGGCTTCTATGAAGCCATTGAAAATTCAAGAGTTACTGTAAAAAAGCTTGCTGCCGCAAGGGTTTGCGGCGACGGAGGACTGCGGAGAACTGCGGTGGACATACATGACGCAACCACTCAAAATCCGTTGGTGGCGACACCGTGTGGGTTCGAGTCCCACCACCGGCACCAGCTCAGAAATTCCCATCATCGTGACCTTTCCGCCTGCGGCGAAAACTGCACAATGATGGGAGTTTCTTCGCTTCCCCACAAAAGCTGAGG